>CAZIVQ010000182.1:4409-7156 GCA_964542415.1 uncultured Bacteroidia bacterium
ATCAGCTCGACCGTGGCTTCAGGCGAAAGGTAATGCTGCTCCAGGCGACGGCGATAGCGGAACGGGAGGCCTGCTTGTTCCAGCAGGTAAGTTTTGGTGGCCAGAATGGCTGGTCCTAACCCATGCTCGATGGCGAAACAATCAGCCGTGTGCTCGGCTTGACGCCGGTAGGCCGATGAAAACAGGTAACCCACCACAAAGCGAAGCATGGAGAACGAATTACGCCGCCGGTAGTCCATGATGTGCCCCATCTCGTGGGCAAACCAGCCCACCAGCACTTCATGGGGAAAGTCTTCCAGAGGCGTGCCGGGAGAAAAATGCCAGCGGGTCCGAATGCGGATTTCGTAGCTGCGCTTTTTCCCGCCTCGCAGCAGCACGTCCCAGCGGGGCCGGGCCTGCATGGTCGCTTTTTTTACCTGGCGAAAATGTATCCGGACCAACGTTCTATGAAGTTCCGGGTAAGCCTGCCAGGCTTCCAGGGCCGCCTCTTGGAGGGATTTAGGTAAGTTTGAGGAAAAATGGGGCTGCCTTACGGCAGCATAAGCCTCAATTGACATGAACAGAAATTAATGGAGGAAATTGAACTCATTTCTCCAACGGTCCCACCGCCAAATAGTTAGCTTTTTTTATGTTCCGGTTCACACATTAGATTTAGGCTTGGGCGGATGCTGCTGGATAAAGCGCAGCACTGCCTCCGGCTCGTCGGTCAGGCTCAGCTGGTCGAAGTAGGGCGTATCCCAGGCCAGTTGCTTCAGCAAGGGAAAGAGGGAGGTGTCGATCTCGTAGCGCTTTCGCCCCAAAAACACCATCGGGCTGTAGTAGCCAAAGGTGCCATAGTGGTTTTGCGCGGCATCTTGAAAAATCTCCTGGGTGGTGCCGGCGCTACCCGGCGCAAAAACGATGCCGTGCAAACAAATGGCCAGCAGGTTGTCTTCCCGCAAGCTGTTGGAAAAATACTTGGCGATGTGGGTGGCAAACAGGTTACTGGGCTCGTGGCCATAGAACCAGGTGGGAATCGCGAGGTTTTCTCCCCCGGCTGGGTAGGCCTGCCAAAGCTCCCGGGCCACTTCCTGATAGCGCGCATCGGTATAATGGGGGGCCTGGGCGAGTTGTGCCAAGGCTTTTCCCAGGGCCTCTTGGCCATAGGTCGAAAAGTAGGCCCCGAGGTTCGCCGCCTCCATGATGCCCGGCCCGCCACCGGAAACCACAAGGTACCCCGCTTGTGCCAGCAAAAAAGCCGTTTGGGCCGTTTTGAGAAAATAGGGATCATCCCGCCGGGTGCTGTGGCCCCCCATGATGCCTACGCAGGGACGCTGGGTCATGCCTTGCGCATCAAAACCGATGAGGCAACGCAGGCCGTGGTCCATGGCATGGTCGTGGATCCGCTGGTAGAGGGCTTCGAGCAACGGAGGGTGGTGGCGGGTGCGAGAAAAATGCAAATAAATGCGTTCGTCGAGCGCGGAGATTCCGGCCTCCTGGCTCGACGCCAGCTCCTGCCAATGGTACAGCTGATGGCGGTAGGGGGCGTAAGGCAGGTTTCTGGGACGCGGAAAAATCATCGCCCCGGCTTTTCGCCAGGCGACTTCAGTGGCCGGTGCCAACACACACCCCAGAAGGATGGCCCCGTCCAACGCCTGCTCCGGCACGGCTACGGGCAAAGTGGTTAGGTCCAGGTCGTAGAGCACACAGTCGTGCAGGCTGCCGGCTTTCAGCTGTTGCTGCAGGCCTTCGAGGGTAGTAATGATCGCCACATCCATGCTAGCGAAGGTAGGACAAGAGGCACCAACGAAGCAAAAAAAAGACCGGCTTGGGAGCCGACCTTTTGAGGACATGTCTAATGGTAGCTAAGAGCGGCTTGCCCGAGGAGCTGATGCGTTTGCAGCGCATGCTCATACAGCGCAAGGTAGTACTCGTAGCTCTCTTCGAGCAAAGGGGTAAGCCGCTCGGGAATGTGGACGGGCTTACGCAGGTAGGGCTCAAAGCCGGTGGTCTGATGGAGCGAATCGTACCAGTACGGTGCCCAGACGCCGTCTTGCGGCAGGGCACCGGCTTGCCAGTGCAGCATAGCCGGTTCGAAATTCAGTCCCACGCGGAGACAAACCTGCCGGAGCAGGTTTTCGGGCTGAGAAAGGAGGTCCCGGGCGTCGATCACCAAGGGGGTTTGCCCCCGTTCTTGAAGAAAGTGCAGCAGTTCGTACTGCATCTTGAAGGCGGTGTCGAGCAAGGTAGGCTGAGCAAGGTGCCGATAAAGTGAAGCGAGCACCTCTTCCGGGCGGCGGATGAGGATGATGTTGGTGAGGGAATCGAGAAAGCTCAGGTCTAGCCCCACGAGGTGGTGGGCCATGCTCTTGACAAATAAAACCGGCAGCTCATGTTCCCCGAGCATCTCCTGTTGGATCACCTTGCTTGCCTGGCATTCTACGGTAGCCAAAATGCGCTGCCTTCCCGGATGCTGGGCTCCAGTGCGGCGCAGGTAATGTCCGTAGAGGGGCTCGTCCAGGACTGCCGTGTCTGAACGCTGCGCAAAGCTGTACATCAAAGCCGTAGAGACACTACGAGGCCCCGCCCAGACACAAATGCGATGAGTTGTCGCCATAAATGGTAAATAGTAGCAGTGAGAGAATGTCCTTTTCCTCAAGATAAAAAATTTCCAGAAAATATTTAGCGAAATTCCGCTAAAAATCCCGCTTACTCTTTTTTTATTCCCCAAAATAGCCCCCCTTGTCCCCCCTTGGTTTCTGAGGGGT
>CAZIVQ010000183.1:0-7155 GCA_964542415.1 uncultured Bacteroidia bacterium
GTTCGCCCAGTCCCAATCGCCCTGCTCGTGGATCCACAGCCCCTCGAAGAGGTCCTTCCGCCCTTCGAACAGCGCCTTGAGCGTAGAGACCGTCAGCGACTTGCCGAAGCGCCGGGGGCGGGAGAGGAAGAAGTAATCACCCGAAGCGAGCAGTTCGTACAGCTGACGGGTCTTGTCGACATATAGCTGATTCCTGGCCCTGATTTTCTCAAAACTGGATTCACCCGAGGGCAGTCGTTTTAACATCACGTTCATTTTGCCTTAAAGATACATAGCACGGCAAGAGGCCGCAACTGATTTGCGGGCTTTTGGCGGCGATTGCCCCCGACAGCACAGGACAAGTTGGTGAGGGGAGAATATTTGGTTAATTTCCTGTAGCTTGAAACTCCGCATGCTACTTACTACCTACCACTTTGCAACCATTCTCCTGTATGTTTCTGGATTTTTGGGGTAAAAAAACCCATCTTACTTCAGCTGCGCCCATTTTTTGGGGGGGCCTTATGGCCTTGCTGTTAAGTCTACTCAGCGCCTGTGGCCCCAGCGAGCCGCCGCTGCTGGAGTTGCGCAGCCCTGACGATACGGGCATCGACTTCGTCAACCAGATTGAGGAAAGCGACAGCCTCAACCTGCTATTTCAGACCAACATGTACAACGGGGCGGGCGTGGCCATCGGCGACCTCAACGGCGACAGCTTGCCCGATCTGATCCTGGCGAGTAACCAGGTGCCACTCCGCGCCTACCTCAACCGCGGCAATTTTCAATTTGAAGACATCACCGAAGCGGCCGGGCTGCTCAGCGGCCGCTGGGTCACCGGCGTCTCCCTGGTCGACATCAACGCCGACGGGCGGACCGATATCTACCTCAGTGCTTCTATCACCCCCTCCCAGGTCGGCCGCACCAACCAGTTTTTTATCCAAGAAGCCCCCGGCCCCGATGGCATCCCCCGCTTTCGGGATCGCGCTGCCGAGATGGGCTTGACCGATACGGCCTTCACTACCCACGCCGTTTTCTTCGACTATGACCGCGACGGCGACCTGGATGTGTACCTCCTCACCAATGCCACCGAGAATTTTCCCCACAACACCATTCGCCCCAAAAAAACCGATGGCTCGGGTCCCAGCACGGACAAGCTGTTTCGCAACGAGGGCGACCTGACCTTTACCGATGTCTCGGCCGAGGCCGGCATCACCATTGAGGGCTATGGCCTGGGCGTGTCGGTCACCGATTTTAATGAGGATGGCTGGCCCGACCTCTACGTTTCCAACGATTTCATCAGCAACGACCTGCTGTGGATCAACCAGCAAGACGGCACCTTTCGCAACGAGCTGCGCCACTACCTCGCCCACCAAAGTCAAAACGGCATGGGCCTCGACATCGCCGACTATGACAACAATGGCCATCCCGACATCGTGCAGGTCGACATGCTGCCCGAGGATAACTTCAACCTAAAGAAGATGCTGCCCTACGCAAACTACGACCGCTTTGACATGTCGGTCGTCAAGCTGGGCTACGAACCCCAATTTGTGCGCAACACCCTGCAACTGAACCATGGCAATGGTCGCTTCAGCGAAGTGGGGCAGCTGGCCGGGGTAGAAGCCACCGACTGGAGCTGGGCCCCGCTGCTGATCGACCTCGACAACGACGGCCTGCGTGACCTGGCCATTTCCAACGGCTACTTCCGCAACGTGATTGACCTGGACTATGTCGAATTTGGGCCCAAGCAGGGCATGTTTGGGGGCCGCGCCAACCGCGAAGAGCTGATCCAGAAGCGGCAGGCCGCCATCAAGGCCCTGCCGCCCATCAAGCGACCCGATTACCTCTACCGCAACCGCGGCAACTATACCTTCGAGGATGTTTCGGAAAAATGGGGCTTCACCACCCCCTCTGTCGCCAACGGTATGGCCTACGGCGATCTTGACCGGGATGGCGACCTGGACCTGGTGGTGGCTTGCATCAACCAGCCGGTGCTGGTTTACGAAAACCGGGCCCAGCAGCAGGCCCAGGCAGCTGAGGTTTTGCAACTCGATCTGGTGGGAACCGGGCAGAATCCCTGGGCTTTCGGGGCCAAAGTCTGGGTCTATGCTGGCGGGCAGACCCAGTTTTACGAGCACTACCTCTACCGTGGCTTCCAGTCGACCATGGAGAACCTGGCCCATTTCGGGCTGGGGCAGGCCACCGAAGTCGACAGCCTCATCATCCGCTGGCCTGACGGAAAAGAAACCCGCCGCCAAGGGCTTGCCCCCGGTCGCTATGCGTTTTCTCAGGCCGAAGCAAAAACCGAAGCCAGGCCAGCAAAGACCCCTGCCCCTTGGTTCACCCAAGCAACCGGGCCCTTTCAATTTTTGCACCAGGAAAATGACTACGTCGAATTCAAGCACCAGCCGCTGCTGCCGCACAGCATGGGCTACGCCGGCCCCAAACTTGCAGTCAATGAAGACGAAACCCTCGTCTTTGTGGGAGGCGCCATGAAGCAAGCCAGCCGGTTGTTCCGCCAGCAAGCCGACGGGAGCTGGCAGGAAGATTCTCTCCCGGCCAGCCAGGGATTCGAAGATTTGGGGGCGGTCTGGTTTGATGCCGATGGCGACGGGGACGAAGACCTCTACGTGGTCAGCGGGGGCAGCCTGCCCTACCAGCCAGATTCGATCTTGCAGGACCGGCTCTACCTACGCGAAGGCCAGCAATTTCGCTGGGCGCGGGAAGCCTTGCCAGCTTTGCCCTACAATGGCAGTTGCGTACGCGCCGCCGACTACGATGGCGACGGGGACATCGATCTCTTCGTCGGGGGGCTAAGTGTCCCGGGGAGCTATCCTATGGCAGCGCCTTCGGTGTTGCTGCGCAATGAGGGGGGCCGTTTCGAAGAGGTAACCGAAAGCCTGCTCGGCACCGATGCCAAACTGGGCATTGTCCGTGACGCGACTTGGCTCGACTATGACGGCGATGCGAAGCTCGACCTCTTGGTGGTGGGCGAATGGATGCATCCCCGCCTTTTCCGGCAAACAACCACGGGCTTCGAAGAAGTCTCCGAAGCGGCCGGGCTGGCTCCCTACACCGGCTGGTGGAACAGTCTCTTGGCCATCGACCTCGACGGGGACGGGGACCTCGACCTCGTAGCCGGCAACCTGGGCCTCAACCAGCGCTTCGGCGCCAGCCCGGACAAGCCGCTGATGATCGACGCCGAAGACTACGACCGAAACGACGCCATCGACCCCATGATGAGCTACTACATCGGCGAGAAAGCCTATCCGGCTCATCCCCGGGGCGCTCTGGTGGCTCAGGTGCCCGGCCTTAAGAAGCTTTATCTCTATTACCGCGACTACGCGGAGACCGATTATGAAGCTTTCTTGTCCTCACTGCGTCCTAAAAACCCGATCCACCTGGAGGCCTGCCACCTGGCGAGCAGCCTCTTCATCAACCAGGGCGACGGCACCTTTCAAGTAGAGGCCTTGCCCATGGCGGCCCAGTTTTCGCCCGTGCAGGCGATCTTGCCGCGCGACTTCGACACCGACGGCCAAATGGACCTGCTGCTGGTGGGCAACCGCTACAGCGCGGAAGTCAACAGCGGCTGGTACGACGCCTCGGTGGGCCTGGTTCTGGCGGGCGATGGCCAAGGCGGCTTCCGGCCCCTTTCTCCGGCAGAGAGCGGCTTCTCTACCCCCCGCGATGCCCGGGCCCTGGCTTATCTTGGAAAAGGCCCTCAATCCTGGGTGTTGGTGGCCCACAACAACGACAGCCTGGAATGGTGGCGGGTGGAAAAATGAGCCCCGGAGCCCTGAAGGGGGCTTCCTGGCTGGTTTCCCGCCCACATTTTTTGCAATTTGGGTTCCCACCTTTCAAAGAACCCCATGAAACCCATCGTAACCGCCCTCTGCGCCTATGGCATGTCGGGCAAGGTATTTCACGCCCCATTCTTGTCCCAGCTCCCGCAGTTTCACCTCAAAAGTGTCTGGCAGCGCAGCCGTGACGATGCCAAAGCCGATTACCCGGAGATTGAGGTGGTGCGCCGCTACGAGGACCTGCTGCGCGATGAAGAAATCGAGTTGATCGTGGTCAACACCCCGGAGCCCACGCACTTCGCCCTGGCAAGGCAGGCCCTGGAGGCTGGCAAGCAGGTGGTGGTGGAAAAGGCCTTTACCCCTACGGTCAAAGGAGCCGATGCCTTGATTGCGCTGGCCAAGGCCCAGGGCCTTCAGCTGAGCGTGTTTCAAAATCGCCGTTGGGACAGCGATTTTCTCACCGTGCAGTCGGTGGTGGAGCAGGGGTTGCTGGGACGCTTGGTAGAATACGAAGCCCATTTTGACCGCTACCGCAATTTTCTGCAAACCGGCAGCTGGAAGGAGGCTTATGCACCCGGGACAGGCATTCTCTACAACCTCGGCTCCCACCTGATCGACCAGGCCCTGCTGCTGTTTGGCAAGCCCAGCGGGGTCTTTGCCGACATCCGGGTCCAGCGCAGCGGCGGACAGGTAGCTGATGCCTTCACTTTGCTACTGGACTACGAGGGGCTGAAGGTCACCTTGAAAGCGGGCTATCTGGTGCGGGCGGAGCTTCCCCGCTACCAGCTGCTGGGCACCGAAGGCAGTTTCCTCAAATACGGCATCGACCCGCAGGAGGACGCCCTCAAAGCAGGCGCGGTGCCTGGCGAACCGGGTTGGGGCGAGGAGCCCGAAAGCCAGTGGGGCCAATTGATCACCAACCTCAGGCCCCTCACGGTGCAGGGGAAAGTGGCCTCCCTGCCCGGTGACTACGGTGCTTACTACCAGCAGCTGGCAGCCGCTCTGCGCGCAGGCCGGCCCCTGCCCGTCACCGCCGCCCAAGCCCGGGACGTGATCGCGGTCATCGAGGCGGCTTACGAGAGCCGGGCGCAAGGACAACAGGTAAAATTTTCTTGATGCTCTCCCTTTCTACTCGGAGCACAAGGCCTCGGTGGGGTTGAGAGAAGCCGCTCGGTAGGCATGCCAGGAGGTGGTGCCCAGGGTAATGGCCACCGTCAGCACCATCGCCCAGAGAAAGGTCCAAAAGTTGAGCGGGGCATGGTAAGCAAATTCTTCCAGCCAACTCACCATGAACCCGTAAGCCGCGGCAAAAGCCAGGGGTGTGGCTAGCAGCACCAGGAGCAAAAACTCCCGGGTGAGGAGCAGCATCAGGGTTCTGGCACTGGCTCCCAGCACCTTGCGGATGCCGATTTCTTTGGTCCGCTGCTCGGCGGTGAAAGAAGCCAGCCCCAGCAACCCAAGGCAAGCGATGAGGATCGTCAGCCCTGAGAAAAGGGTAAACAGCCGGCTGCGATGGCGGTCGGCTTCATACTGCTCCATGAAGGCCTCGTCCTGAAAGTCGTACTCGAATGGCTTGTTGGGGAAGGTCTGGGCCCAGGCCTGCTCGACCCCTTGCAAGGTCCCCTTCAGGTTTTCGGCAGAAATGCGCACTACCGCCGTGCGGTTGTTGGGGCGGTAGAAGAGCAGCATCGGCTCGATCAAAGCATAGAGGCTTTGATGATGGTAGTCACCGACCACCCCGATGACCTGCGCCTCGGTGGCCTCTTCCTCAATGTTCATCCGCACCTTTTTCCCGAGGGGATCCTGCCATCCCATGCGACTGATCATCGCCTGGTTCACCACCACCGCCAGGGTAGAGTCGGTGGGCCTGCTGCGGTCAAAGCCCCGGCCTTCGGGCAGTTCCATTTCCATGGTCGTGAGGTAGTCGAAGTCTACGGGGTACAAATTGAGGCCTTTTTCTTCCAGGTTGCCCTCGTTGGTCTCGATCGGCATGAGGTTCTTGCTGTATCCCTGCCCGGGCGCGGAGCCGGTGGTAGCGGCGGCTTGCACCCCCAGCACGGTGAGCAAGTGCTGCCGGAGAACGGGCCATTTTTGGCGGTCTTCTGCCTGGTTGAGGTTGCAGCGAATGACCGGGGACTCGGTGAAGCCCAAGTCGGTTTGTCTCAGAAATTGGAGCTGGTCTTAGACGATGCCGACCCAAAAAGCGGCGCTCAATCAGGGAACCGGGGATCTTCTCCCGCCTCGATCACTTCCTTGACCCGGCCTACCTGCCCATCGGTGAGGCGCACTTTGATGCCGTGGGGGTGCGAAGGCGAGCGGGTAAGCAGGGCTTTGATTGTCCCGTAGGTGAGTTTCCCGGTAGGCTGATCGCGTTTGAGCACGATGGCGACCTTGATGCCGGGCTTGAGGTGTTTGCGTTGGGTGCCGTCCATGGGGCAAATCTCTCGGTTTTGGTGGCAGCAAGCAAGTCCAAATAAGCGCTACCGAAGGTTTACTTTGCTCAGGAGCTTTTTCGTGTTTAATTCGCTTTGGGTATGGGAACAATTCCCCCCTTGTCCTTTCCCTCCTTGGTAGGGACATTTTTTTTCTTATTTCAACCTTTACTATTTTCTATGAGAATTTTTACAAGAGTGATGGTCCTGCTTTGGGGCCTGATGGCGGGCTGGTCTGGCAATGCCTTGTGGGCTCAAGCCGAAATCGCCGCGCCCGGCCCGGGCAGCCTCACCAATCCGGTAGGGGCCGAGCAAATAGACGCCCCGCTCCATCTCAATCCCTTGGGTACTGAGGCGATGTGGGACACGCAGTTTGCCCATGACGTGTCTGCGGCGGCCGGCTTTGGCGGGCAAGCCGCGGCGATCTTTGTCAACGGAGAGTTCTGGACCGCCCGCTGGCAAAGTGACACCCTCTATCGCTACCAGCCCGATGGCTCCTACATCGACTTTTTTGTTATTCCTCAAGGAGGGGGCAACCTCGGTGGTACCCGCGCCATGACCACCGACGGCACCGATGTCTTTTTGGCCAACAACACCAACACCATCTACCGGATCGACACCGCAACCCGGGCAATCACCGGTACCATCCCGACTCCGATCGCCCAGGTGCGGTTTTTGACCTACGATTCTCTGGCCAATGCTGGCAACGGAGGCCTTTGGGTCGGCAACTTCAACACCGACATCACCCTGGTCAACCTGTCCGGGGCTATCCAGGCGACCATTTTGGCCAGCACCCATACCCTGGGAGGCATGTACGGCGCTGCGGTGGACAACTTCAGTAATGGTGGGCCTTACCTCTGGGTGTTTCATCAGAGTGGCGGACCTTCGGGAGCGACCATTTCGCAGCTGGAGCTGCCAGCCGGGACGCCCACTGGGGTGATCCGCGATGT
>CAZIVQ010000184.1:0-7154 GCA_964542415.1 uncultured Bacteroidia bacterium
TTCCCCCCGCCACTATCCGGAAATCCGGCCCAGCGGCGCTGTTTTTGTTTGGGCTCCCTAATCTGCCCCCGGGGTCGCTCTTTTTTGCTGGAATTGGCTTTTGCTAGTCCCCAAACCGATCTTGCTGCATGCTCCAGATTTCCCACCTTTACAAAGCATTCGGGACTGAGACGGTCCTGGAGGACCTGACTTTTTCCCTGGGCGAGCATGAGATGCTGAGCATTTTGGGGCGCTCAGGTTCGGGCAAAACTACCTTGCTCAAGGTCTTGGCCGGGCTGGAAAAGCCTGACCGGGGAGAGGTCTTGATGGAAGGCCATTCGATCTTGCCGGTGCCGCCCCAAAAGCGCGGCATCGTTTACCTCTACCAGGAGCCGCTGCTGTTTCCTCACCTCGATGTGTTTGGCAACATCGCCTTTGGCCTGCGGCTGCAAAAAGTGCCATCCAAAGTCCTCAAGGCCCGGGTCAACCTCATGATCGAGCACCTCGAGCTGGAGGGTCAAGCCCAAAAGATGCCCCATCAGCTCTCTGGCGGGCAACGGCAGCGGGTCTCCTTTGGCCGCGCCCTCATCATCAATCCCCGCGTGCTACTGCTCGATGAGCCCTTCGGCAACCTCGACACCGAGACCCGCCGCAACATGCAGGACCTGCTCAAGCGCATCGCAAAAGAGGACCAGATCACCTCCATTTTTGTCACCCACGACCTCAAAGAAGCCATCCTCATGGGCGACCGCATCGGCTACATGCGGCAGGGCCGCCTCGAAGTCTATCCTGACCTTCAGGCCTTCCTCGCCGATCCCGAGACCGAAGCCCAGGGCGAGCTGGCGTTTTGGCAAGGTTTAGGCAAGGACATAGGGCAGTGAGCAGTGGACAGTTAACAGTGGACAGTGGGCAGTGAACAGTGGGCGCATCGCGCAACTGCTCACTGAAAACTGTTCACTGAAAACTGAAAAGTGGACAGTGGGCGCATCGCGCAACTGTTCATTGTTCACTGAAAACTGAAAACTGTACCCTGCAAACTCATTTGTTTTTTCGCGAGAGGAGGAGCATCGCCAGGCAGCCGATCAGCAGGCCGCCAAATTCGCGGGCTTGCTCGATGTACTTGTACTCGTCGGACATGCCTTGGGTGAGGCCGATGCCGTCGTCGTTGGTGAAAAATTCCCAGAGGCCGGGCAGGTAGCGGACCATGGCCACCAGGCTGACGAGGGCTGCTACTGCGGCGGCCCAAGGCGGCAGTTTGCTGGCGGCAGCTAAGCCGGAGACCAGGGCCAAGGCCAGGTAGTAAGCAATCCAGATCCAACCATCGCCGTCAAGGTCATTGAACTGAAAGCTGGCAAAGGCCAGGAAGAGCAAGGTGAGCAGGATGGAAACCACTTTCATGGGGAGAAAAAATTGGGGTATGGGAATAAAACCGCGGCTTTTGCCAAGCGCAGGATCTTTTTTTGAAGGTACCAAGAAAATTGCCTTCACCCGCAACATTGGCCGAAAAAACCCACCCCAGGAGTGAGCTACTCCCACCGGGTTGGTATTTCATTCTCCCTACTTTCCTTGTAACTTACGCCCCCAAAAGCCAGAAGAAACGGATTGATCGCCGAGGTTCAGGGCTGCTGCCCCAGGCCTTTGTCTATCCTCTTTCTTCTATCCTCTATCCTCTTTACTCTCTTTCGATGCAAGTAATGAAATTTGGCGGGGCCTCGGTCAAGGACGCCGACTCCATCCGCAACGTGGCTCAGATCATGGAGCAGTATGCCCATGAACCGGTGGTGGTGGTCATTTCGGCCAGTGGCAAGACCACGAACCACCTGGAAGAGCTGGCTTTTCTGGCTCGTGATGGCAAGGAAGAGGCGGCTCGCGAGCAGTTTAAACGCATTCAGCGCTTTCACCTCCAGCTGATGAAAGACCTGTTTCCGGAGACCCAAAACGATGTTTTGCCCGAGGCCATCCGGGGCTATTTCGAAGAGATGGAGCGGATCGTGAGTGGGATTTTGTTGCTGGAAGAATTTCCTCCCCGCACCTACGACCGCATCGTCTCCTATGGCGAACTGCTCTCCACCACCATCGTAGCCGAATACCTCAAGGCGCAGGGCAAAGATGTGATCTGGGCCGATGCCCGCCACTTAGTCAGAACCGATGCCAACTACCAGCAGGCAGGGGTGATCTGGTCGCTGACCGATGAGGCCATCCGCCGCGAGGTATGGCCTCAGCTCAAACCCGGGCGGATCCTCATTACCCAGGGGTTCATCGGCTCTACCACCGATGGCCGCACCACCACCCTCGGCCGCGAGGGCTCGGACTATACCGCTTCTATTTTCGCCACCTGCCTCGGGGCCAAGAGCCTGACCGTCTGGAAAGACGTCCCCGGTATCCTCAACGCCGACCCCCGCCTGCGCCAAGACACCCTCAAGCTCGACCACCTCTCCTACGAAGAAGCCGTGGAAATGACCTTCTACGGGGCGACGGTCATTCACCCCAAGACCATCAAACCCATTTACAACAAGCACATCCCCCTGCATGTCAAGTGCTTTTACGATACCTCTTTGCCAGGGACCAGCATCTCCACCGCTCGAAATGCGGAAACCATCACCTCCTATATCGTCAAGAACAACCAGGTGTTTATCCGTATCCAGCCCAAGGATTTCTCTTTTATGGAGGAACGGCTGATGCAGCAGGTCTTCGACCACATCTACAAATCGGGGGTGAAGGTCAGCTTGGTGCAGAATTCGGCCATCTCCCTCATGCTCTGCCTCGACGACACCCCCGGAGCCATCGGCGCGTTTGAGTCGCTGCTGATCGATTTATTTGAATTGGAGAAGAAAGAAGGCCTGAAGCTCTATACCGTGATCAATTTTGCGGTCAAAGACCTCAAAGAAGCGGCAAGAGCCGTCATGGTACAGCAGCACGACAACAAGCTATTTATCGTGAAATAGGAAGCCTCCAAGGTCGAAGGCCTTATTTCTTGCGCGGATTTGCCATCCGTGCGAGAACACCCTCATATATGGTAGAGAGGCCAGCTTTTCGCATCTTTAACCCTATACATCCCCTAAATTTCGTAAAGCCACCTCTATGCGTCACTTCCTGCTACTCGCTTGTTTCCTTTCTTCATGGGCCTTTGCCCAGCAAACCCAGCTCGAATACCTTTCCGGGACCAGCAAAGACCAGACGGTCGATTGGGAGTTCTACATTGACCGCGGCATGAAAAGCGGCCAGTGGAGCACCATCCCGGTGCCCAGCAACTGGGAACTCCAGGGCTTCGGCGTCTATAACTACGGCCGGGGCCAGCAGCCCGAATCTGACGAGACGGCCACCTACCGCCATCGTTTCGAAGTGCCGCGGGCCTGGCAGCGAAACCACCACATCAACCTCGTTTTCGAAGGCGTGATGACCGATACCGAGGCCAAGATCAACGGCAAAGTAGCCGGGCCGGTGCATCAGGGATCTTTTTACCGCTTCAAATACGACGTAACCGATCTGCTGCGCTTTGGGCGGGAGAACCAGCTGGAGGTGAAAGTCAAAAACTGGTCGGACAACCCCTCGGTCAACAGCGCGGAGCGGGCCGCGGACTACTGGCTTTTTGGCGGCATTTACCGCCCGGTTTACCTGGAAGTGCTGCCCGAGCACCATATCGAATGGACGGCCATCGACGCCAAGCACACCGGAGGGTTTACCTTGCTGGCGCATTCGCAGCATTTTGGGCCAGCCACGGCTTTGGAGGCGGAAGTGCAGACCCTGACCGGCGAAAGGGTAGGGGAGCCCCTGCGCACTACCTTCGCCACCGGTGACACCACCGCCAAAGTCGAGGGGACCTTTCCCGGCATCGAACCCTGGTCGGCGGAGTTTCCCCATCGCTATCAGGTGGTGGTGAAAATACTGGCGGGGGAGGAAGTACTGCACGAGCGCACAGACAAGTTCGGGTTTCGCACGGTGGAGCTGCGGGAGCGGGACGGCCTCTACGTCAACGGCGCGCGCGTCATCCTCAAAGGAGCCAACCGCCACAGCTTCTGGCCCGAGTCGGGGCGTTGTCTCAGCCCCGAGATCAGCGTAGCTGACGTCAACCTGATCAAGGACATGAACATGAACGCCGTGCGGATGTCCCACTACCCGCCCGATGCCCATTTTCTCGATGCCTGTGACTCGCTGGGCCTGTATGTGCTGGATGAATTGGCCGGCTGGCAGACCATGTACGACAGCACGCTGGGGATGAAATTGGTCAAGGAAATGATCACCCGCGACGTGAACCATCCCAGTGTCATCATTTGGGACAATGGCAACGAAGGCGGCGGCAACCACGCCATCGACGATCAATTTTACCGCTACGACCGCAACAGCGGCCGCTGATCCATCCCTGGAAAAAATTTCGCGGCACCGACACCCAGCACTACAAGGACTACGATTGCTGCGTCGATGGACTTTGGCACGGCAACCGGGTTTTCTTCCCCACCGAATTTCTCCACGGTCTCTACGACGGCGGCCACGGGGCCGGGCTGGAAGATCATTGGAAGGCGATGGTGGACCACCCGCTGGCAGCCGGGGGCTTTCTCTGGGCGTTGGTAGACGAGGCCGTCCATCGCCGCGACAAAAACGATTCGCTTGATGCCCAGGGCAGCAATGGGCCCGACGGCATCGTGGGGCCTTACCGGGAGAAGGAAGGCAGCTTTTTTGCCATCAAAGAAATCTGGAGCCCGGTCTACATTCCGGACTTTTACCTCACCGAACACTGGGACGGGCGCATTGAGCTGGAGAACCGCTATTCACACACCCCCCTCGATCAGGTGAAGTTTTCGTATGAATGGGGGCGCTTTCCGGCTGCGGGCTTGAAGGAAGCGCCAGCAGGTGACAGGGCCACAATGGCGAGGGAAGCAAAAGCGCCGGAGATTGCCCCCGGCGGCCAAGGATCGCTTGAGCTGCCCTTGCCAGCTGACTGGCAGCAGCAAGATTTCCTGGCCCTTACGGCCACCGATCCACACGGACGCGAGCTGTGGACCTGGACCTGGCCTATCAAGCACCCCGCTGAAGTTTATGCGGTCGAAAAACCGGTAGGCGAAGCGGCTGTATCTGCTCGCCGCGCTGGCAATGCGTATGTGTTGGAAGCCAACGGCCTGACCGCCCGCATCGCGGTGGAGGACGGGCGCTTGTTGGGGTTGGAAAAAAACGGGCGCAAGCTGAGCTTGGGAGAAGGCCCAGTGGCGGTTTATGATACCCTGGCGATAGACAGCGTATGGCTGGACGCCGAGCAGAGGCGCGTGTACGTGCGTAGCCTGCGCGCCCGCGGCCAGGGCTGGATGGATTGGCATTGGGAAATGGACCCGGCGGGCTTGCTGGGCCTGGAGGTCCAACACCTGCCGCGGCAGGGACATTACGACTTGCTAGGGGTGAGTTTTCAGTATCCGGAAGAAAAGGTCGAAGGCATTACTTACCTGGGACGAGGGCCGTATCGCGTGTATAAAAACCGGCTGAGAGGAGGGACATTAGGGGGGTGGGAAAAAGCCTATAATGACACCCGTACCGGGCAGGATTGGGACTACCCCGAGTTCAAAGGCTTTCATCAGGACTTGTACTGGGCCAAGCTCCAGACCGAAGAAGGTACTTTGCAGTTTTTCACCGAAACCGAAAACCTCTTTCTCCATCTTTTTACCCCAAGTAAACCCACCATGGCCTACAACGAGCACACGGATGGGATTTACCCCCAAACCGGCAACCTCTCCTTTCTCAACGCCATCAGCTCCATTGGTACCAAATTCAAACGGGCCGCGCAGCTCGGTCCGCAGGGTCAGAAAAATATGTTCTTTTACCACGGAGGCGATCCCATGCCCCTGTCGGTGAAGCTGTGGTTTGGGGTGGAGTAGGAAGGATAGAATATGGAGGATAGAATATAGAGTATGGACGGTAGTGTTTGGGAGGAGGCTACTCTCCTTGGCATAGCCTACCCTGTCAGCGTTCCCAAAAACGCTGACAGGGTTAACCGCATCGCACCTTACGCAGCGGACGGAGTCCGACACGAACAGGCATAGCAGAGCGTTCAACCTCCCTAAACTTGCTACCCAGCTCAGGGGCGAAGGTAAGCCCAACAACCTTCTACCTCGTTTTTATGGGCCAAAAGAAAGAATGGGGCAACGGCCCCTTTACTGGGAGTCAAAAAGCAGAAACAACAGTAAGCGGGAAACCCTGGATTTCCGATAGGCCACCTGCGATGTTTTTTTTCTGGTTCCGAAGCGGGCTTATCGCCGCCGCAGGTAATCCGGCCTGCTGTCGCGCCAGGAGGCTTTGGCCACTCGGCCCTGCAAAATGTCGCGCAGGTTTTGGCGGTGGGAGAAGAAGAGCATGGCAAAGAGGGCGACAGAAAACACCAGCATGGGAACCATCATGTCGCCATACTTGCCCCGGGTCATGACCACAAATACGGGCACGGCCAAACTACCAGCCACATAGGCCAGGTGAGGGTAGCGAAAGAGGAGGAAAATGAGGGCCGCGCTGCCAATGGCGATGGCCATGGCCAAGGGCTGGACGGCGGTGAGTACCCCCAGCATGATATGAAACCCTTTTCCGCCCTGGTATCGGGAAAAAGCCGGGAAAATATGGCCCAGAATCCCGGCGAGCCCGAAGCTGAGCATCAGAATGGGGTACTCGATTTCCGAGAAGAACCCGTACTCATTGTGGACAAAATAGGCCAGCTTAGCGGCCAGCAGGCCTTTTATGATGTCGAGGATGCGTACGGTCCAACCCGCCGAGGGGCCGATGACGTGCTGAATGTTGAGGTGAGAGGCAGCGCCATTGCCATGCTCGTGGATGTTGATCCCAAAGCGCAATTTGGTGTACCATCGGCTGGTAGGGAGAGCGCCGATCAGGTAGGCACCCATGGTGCAAAGCATGATCTGCAAGTAGTCCATAAGCAAAGGTAACAAATTGATTCTATGGAGAAAGAGCAAGCTTATTCCCCAATTCTAAGCCAGACAAGGTCGGCAAAATTAGCATAAATTAATTATAGGCCAACATTGTAGCAACATTCTCTTAACGCAAGTTGCTAGTGCTTGCGGAACCAAATTCTGACTCATTTAAACTTGCCCTTTTTTCGCGGTTACCCCGGTTTACCGGGGCATCTTCGAACTGCGTCAAAAAGCCTTCATTTAGCCCCCCGGCTTGCCAGGGGATCTTCGACTCGC
>CAZIVQ010000185.1:0-7152 GCA_964542415.1 uncultured Bacteroidia bacterium
TCGGCGACGAAGAGCAGGGGGAAGCGCAGGGGGACGGCCAGGCGCAGCGCAGGGTTTGGGGGATTGGGGAGAATGATGAATCTTGAGCAAGGAATCTTGAATGTCGAACCCCATTCTCTCTGCCCTATGTGGTGAAAAGGGAAAGCCAAAGCCTGGCCTTCAAAAACCAATTTTTATCTTTACTTTTAAGCCCTGGTTATTCAAGGGAGGGTTTTTTCCTAAATTTCGAACCATGTTTCCCTGTGGGAAGTTGCTTACATGGGTTCAAAAGTCAGTTTTTTTGCTACTGCGCGAATTGCTTGTGACCGTTTCACCCTGGTGACCCGGGTTGCCAGATAATTTTTACCCCATGCGCATAGAACTTCCCCGCGAAGCCGAACGCTTCGGCCCGATTATTATCCATGATGTCCAGAAAATCTACGAGCTTGATGCCGGGTTGAAATATGCCCGCAACGAGACCGCAGAAGGCCCCATCCAACGCATCTCCTACGAATCGATCCACGACATCCAGGAGCAAATGGCCATCGTGGTGCCGGTGCGCAATGAGCGCATCAAGCTCATCGAAGGGGTCTTGTGTGGCATTCCGCACCATTGCCTCATCATTGTGGTTTCCAACAGCCCCCGCGAGCCGATCGACCGGTATTCGATTGAGCAGGATGCCATTGCCCACATGGGCCGCTTCATGGACAAGCAACTGATGATCGTGCATCAGAAAGACCCTGCGCTGGCCAAGGCCTGCGAGGCTTCGGGCTACCAGCACCTGCTCGACAAGCAAGGCAACATCCGCGATGGCAAGGCCGAGGGCATGGCCCTGGCTACGTTTTTGGCGGTGGCCGCGGGCAAAAAGTATATCGGATTCATCGACTCCGACAACTACTTCCCTGGCTCGGTGCATGAATACGTGCAGGCCTATAGCGCGGGCTTTCACGCCAGCAAATCCCGCTATTCTATGGTCCGCATCTCCTGGCATTCGAAGCCAAAGGTGGTCGAATCGTCGCTTTTTTTCGCCAAGAGGGGCCGGGCTTCGGAGCACACCAACCGCTTTCTCAACCGGCTGGTCTCTACCTACACCGGCTTTGGCACCGAGATCATCAAGACCGGCAACGCAGGCGAGCACGCCATGACCCTCGACCTGGCCGTGCAATTGGCCTTTTCTTCTGGCTACAGCATCGAGCCGTACCACTTCATCTATTTGCTAGAGCGGTTTGGGGGGATCATGAAAACCATTGAGCCGCAGGTGCTCAAGGAGCGGATCGAACTCTTCCAGATTGAATCACGTAATCCGCACCTCCACGAAGTGAAAGGCGATGAACACGTGAAAGACATGAGCCGCGCTGCCTTGGAGGTCATCTACCGTTCGCCCATCACGCCCCCTTCCCTGAAAGAGGAAATCCTGGAAGACATGCTGGTGCGAAAGCTCATTGCCAAAAAAGACAAATTCAAGGATAGCATTCGTTACTATCCCCCGATCGAAACCGCCGACCTGAGTAAGTTTCAAGCCGCGCTACAGCAAGAGCCTTATGCGGCCTTTTTGCAAGGAGATGTCACTCGCTTCCGGGACAAAGTCGAAGAACCCGACCGCGGCAAGCTGACCAAAGAAGGCAAAGAAATGGCCGAAGGAGGAAAGTTGGCATTTAAATAGAGGATAGAGGTGGGGAAGTAGGGAAGACGGGAAAAGAAGAAGAGAGGGGGCGGCAAGCGCACGAACAGAACAGATGGACGTCATATATGCTCATTTTCACAGACCTCGATGGCACCTTGCTCGATTTGGAAACCTACAGCGCCCGTCAGGTAGCGCCCTTGGTGGCGCGGTTACTGGCGGCGAAGGTTCCGGTGATTTTTTGTTCTTCCAAAACCCGGACAGAGCAAGAGGTCTACCGGCAAGCCCTGGATATACGCCACCCTTTCATCGTGGAGAATGGCTCGGCGATTTGCGTACCCAAAGGCTACTTTGCCTTTGCCCTCTCTACCCGCTTACCGGCCCCTTGGCAGGTTTTTTCCTTCGAAAAATATGAGCTGGTGGTGCTGGGGACCGGTTATGACCGCATTCGTTACATCCTGGAAAAGGCCCGGGCCCGCTTGGGGGTCGATGTCGCAGGCTATGGCGACATGGGCCTGGAGGAGGTCATGACCCTCACTGGATTGGATGAGGTCGCTGCCGCCCGGGCCGCCCGGCGGGATTTTTCTGAAACCCTGCTCAAGGGTACCTTCGAAGGCGAAAGCTGGGACTATTTTGTCCGGGACCTGCACCGCGAAGGCATACAAGTGGTCGCTGGAAGCCGCTTTTATACCCTTTCCGGCATTGGCAGCGACAAGGGCCGGGCCATCAAGCTGCTGCGCACCCTCTACCAGGCCCACCCGGCTTTGCGGGAGCCCATCATTGGTCTGGGCGACAGCCCCAACGACCTGCCGATGCTGCGGGCCGTCACCCATCCCTACCTGGTACAACGCCCCTCCGGCCACTGGATCGAAGCCGACCTGCCCGGCCTGCAAAAGGTCGAAGGCATAGGCCCCGCAGGCTGGATCGCCGCGGTGGAACCCTGGCTGGTGCAGGAAAAGGGGTAGAAACCGCAGCAATTTCTTTCCTTCGCTCGTTTTTAACCCATTTTCTTAAAAAACCCTGTCAGCGTTCCTCAAACGCTGACAGGGTTATCGGCAAGCCATTTTCTTAAACGTTCCCCTACGGAATAGAAGAAAAGGAGAGGAACAAGCCCATCCCAGGCAAAAAAAGTTGCCTGCGGGGGAGTTTTACCTTTTATTGGAAGGAAGACACCCGAAAGTACGGGACATCATTCCCCGCTTTTTGGATGAAATTACTTTTCTCTTCGCACGCCTTTTACCTCAACCCTCCCCTTCATGCGTCATCTTCTCTCTCCTCTAAGCTTATCATTCGGCCTGCTTTTGCTTCTGCTCAGCACCCTGACCGGCTGTCAAAAAGACGAACCCCTTCCCCCACCCAACATTCTCTGGATCGTGAGCGAAGACAATTCGCCCTTCCTCGGCGCCTATGGCGACGAATTTGCCACCACCCCCCACCTCGACGCCTTTGCAACCGAAGGAGTCTTGTTCGAGCATGCTTTTGCTTCGGCCCCGGTCTGCGCCCCCGCTCGCAACACCCTCATCACCGGGGTCTATCCGCCTTCGATGGGTACGCAGCACATGCGCAGCCAGTATGCCCTGCCAGAAGGGGTGCGTTTTTTTTCCAGTTACCTGCGTGAGGCAGGCTATTACACCAGCAACAATGTCAAGAAAGACTACAATGTCGCGGTAGATCAGTCCGAAGAGGCTTGGGATGAGTCCAGCGGTGAGGCGACCTACCGCAACCGCCAACCGGGCCAGCCTTTCTTCGCTATCTTTAACTACACGGTTTCTCACGAAAGCAGCATCCACAAGTCTACGCCCACGAGCGAACTCCGCCACGACCCCAAGCAGGTACCTATTCCCCCCTATCATCCCCGCACCGAAGCGATGGAACACGACTGGGCGCAGTACTACGACAAAATCGAAGACATGGATAACCAGGTAGGAGACCTGCTGGCGCAATTGGAAGCCGACAGCCTGGCCGACAGCACCATCGTGTTTTACTACAGCGACCACGGCGGCATCCTGGGGCGGAGCAAGCGGTTTCTCTTCGAATCGGGCATGCGGGTGCCGCTGATCGTGCGGGTGCCCGAGATGTACCGCCATCTGTTCGACCTGCCACCGGGCAGCAAAAGCGAACGGATTGTGAGCTTCATCGACTTTGCCCCGACCCTGCTGAGCCTGGCCGGGGTCGAGATTCCGGACTACATGCAGGGGCATGCTTTTATGGGAGAAGCCGCTGTGAAGCCCCAGCCCTATGCTTTTGGCTTTCGGGGCAGAATGGATGAAGTCTACGACATGGGCCGCACGGCTCGGGACGAGCGCTTCCGCTACGTCCGCAATTTCATGCCCCACCGCATCTATGGCCAATACCTCAGCTACCTGTGGCGGGCCCCTTCGATGCAGTCCTGGGACAGCGCTTTTCAGGCCGGGGGCCTAAACGAGACGCAGTCGGCCTTCTTTCAACCCAAACCCGCCGAAGAACTCTACGACGTACAGGCCGACCCGCACAACATCGAGAACCTGGCAGACGATCCGGCTCATGCCGAGGACTTGGAGAGAATGCGAAAAGCGACCTTTGCCTGGATGGCGGACATCCGCGACGCGGGCCTGATGCCAGAAGGAGAGATGATCAGCCGGGCGGGCGACAGCAGCAGCTACGCCTACGTTCACAGCGAAGCCTATCCATTCGACCGCATTCTGGAAACCGCTGACCTCGCCACCCGCCGCGACCCAACCCAACTGCAAGCCTTACTGGAGCGAAAAGACGATCCCGATGCGGTGGTGCGCTATTGGGTAGCCACGGGCCTGGTGATTCTGGCAGAAAATAACGTGAAAGTAGGGGCCGCCCTCGTCCGGTTGAGCGAAGACGCGTCGCCCAACGTCGCCATTGCTGCCGCCGAAGGCTTGCTCAAACTGGGCGCGGCTGACATGGGCCTCCCCGTCCTGGAGCGCCACCTCGACCATCCGGAGGAAAAGGTGCGTACCCATGCGCTGAACGTGATCCGGGTGAGTGGAGAGGCGGCCGCCCCCCTGATGCCTAAAGTCCGCGCCATGGTCGAAGCCGCCGAAGACGGCAACCGCGACTATGATGTGCGGGCCGCGCGGGTGCTGCTGGAAAGGATGGAGGGAAAGAAGGGAAGTAGTTAATTTGGGAAGACGGGAGGACATTGGAGAAGCCTCTCAGCACAGTCCGGGCTAATTCTGGCCGGAGAGCAGGCTATTTTGAGCTGCTTTCCGGCTTTTTTTATCCCCATTGCTTATGCTACTCACTCGTTTTTTTCTTGCAAGCCTGATGGGCTGTTGGTTTTTCAACACCCTGGCCCAGCCTGCCGACGACCTCGTGGGGCTGGTCAACCCGCTTATGGGTACCGATTCGAAGTTTTCCCTTTCCTACGGCAATACCTATCCGGCCATCGCCCTGCCCTGGGGCATGAATTTCTGGTCGCCGCAAACGGCACCCAATGGCGACGGATGGATGTACGCCTACGACGCGGAAACCCTCCGGGGCTTCAAGCAGACCCACCAACCCAGCCCCTGGATCAACGACTACGCGGCCTTTTCGCTCATGCCTGTGACGGGAAAACTGGCTTTCCGGGAAGAAGATCGGCAAGCTTTTTTCTCCCATAAAGCCGAAACTTCCCGCCCGGACTACTACGCCGTCTATCTTTCTAACTTCGACGTGGAAGTCGAACTCACGCCTACCGAGCGGGCGGCCCATTTCCGCCTCACTTACTCAGCCACCGACTCAGCCTTCCTCGTGGTAGATGCGTATGCAGGCGGCTCACAGGTAAAAATTTTGCCAGATAAACAGCAAATCATCGGCTACTGCCGCAATCACCACGGCGGGGTGCCGGAGAATTTCCACAACTATTTCGTGCTGCAGTTTGACCAGCCTTTTGCGGCAACCCACACCTGGCAGGACAGTGTCCTGTACCCCGACAGCCGGGAACGCGAAGGCGAGCATGTGGGAGCGGTAATTGGATTCGCCGCCCAGAATGGGGCAGTCGTTCACGTCCGGGTGGCTTCTTCTTTCATCAGCCCCGAACAGGCGCAACTTAATTTACAGCGGGAGATTGGTACCGATGAGTTTGGCACCACCCGACAGAAAGCCCAAGCCGCCTGGCAAAAAGAATTGAGCCGGTTTCAGGTCAAGGGCGGCAGCCAAGGCGAGCGGGAAACCTTCTATTCCTGCCTGTACCGCAGCCTGCTGTTTCCGCGTCGCTTCTACGAGTTCGATGCTGACAGCCAAATGGTCCACTACAGCCCCTACAACGGTGAAGTCCGGCCGGGCTATCTGTTTACCGACAATGGCTTTTGGGACACGTTCCGGGCGGTTTTTCCTTTTTTTACCCTGATGTATCCTGAGCTAAACGGCCAGATTATGCAGGGCTTGGTCCACACCTACGAAGAAAGCGGCTGGCTGCCAGAATGGGCGAGCCCCGGGCACCGGGACTGTATGATCGGTTCCAACAGCGCTTCGCTCATCGCCGATAGCTACCTCAAAGGCATTCGTGGCTACGACATAGAGGCACTGTACGAGGCTTTGGTAAAAAATACTGGTGGCAAAGGCCCCGTCAATTCGGTTGGGCGCTGGGGCGCCGAACATTACAACCGGCTGGGCTACGTGCCCTACGATGTGGGCATCAACGAGAATGCGGCCCGCACCCTGGAGTACGCTTACGCCGACTTTTGCCTGTGGAAGTTGGCGGAGGCGCTCGACAAGCCCGGTGAAGAGGTGGCGCTTTGGCAACAGCGGGCACAAAACTACCGCCACTTGTTCTCGCCGGAACACAAGCTGATGCGGGGTCGATTGGAAAACGGGCAGTTTCAGCTGCCTTTCAACCCCTTCAAATGGGGCGATGCCTTCACCGAGGGCAACAGCTGGCATTACAGCTGGTCGGTTTTTCATGATGTGCAAGGGCTGATCAAGCTGATGGGCGGGCGGGCGCTATTTGGGCAAATGCTCGACTCGGTCTTTGCTATGCCGCCGGTCTATGATGAGAGCTATTACGGCTTCGTAATCCACGAAATCCGGGAGATGGAGCTGATGAACCTGGGGCAATATGCCCACGGCAACCAGCCTGTCCAGCACATGATTTATCTCTACAACTATGCCGGACAGCCCTGGAAAGCCCAATATTGGCTGCGGCGGGTCATGCAGCAGCTCTACGCCCCTACGCCGGATGGCTACTGCGGCGATGAGGACAACGGGCAAACCTCGGCCTGGTACGTGTTCAGTGCGCTGGGTTTTTACCCGGTTTGCCCCGGCAGCAACCAGTATGTGCTGGGCAGCCCCCTGTTTGAGGAGGTAGAGCTAAAGCTGGAAAATGGCCACCGCTTCACGGTCCGCGCGCCGGGCAATGGCCCCGACACCCCCTACATCCAGCGCGCCTGGCTAAACGGCCAGCCCTTCGACCGGACCTGGCTCAGCCACAAGGAGATCATGCGGGGCGGCGAGCTACGCCTGGAAATGGGCCCCGAGCCGCAGAAGGCCTGGGCAAGCGATAGCGAAGCAGCGCCGTATTCGATGTCGGAGGAGTAATTGATTGCTTTGCAGGTAACGCTGTC
>CAZIVQ010000186.1:0-7134 GCA_964542415.1 uncultured Bacteroidia bacterium
CAAACAACGCAGGCAGGGTAGCGAAAGTCAGGATTAGTGAGAACCCTGCCAGCGTTTCATGTAGGTGAGAATGAAAGAGGGGACTGTGCAGGGTGACAAATTTGTTTATGCGGCCGGTGTTGACTTTTTGTGAAAAGGACGTACCTTTGCAGCCGCTTTGGTCAAATCACCTGGGCCCTGCCTGGGAACTGGCCTGCTGGTCGACCAAAGCGAGAAAGTTAATCAGTTGATTAGCAGTATCTAAACTGAGTGTCATGCCGGTTATCTTTCGCTTCACCAAAATTCTTTTTATGATCCGGTCTTTAACCCGGCGCCCCTGGATGTGGATGTTGAGCCTGATGCTGTTGTTAGGGAGCCTGCTGTTGACCTGGCAAACGCGGCTGACTGCGGCCCGCGCCACCGATTCCGATTCCGAGCTGAGCCTGCGTTTCCAGCAGTACCAGCTGCGGCCCCTGGAAGCCCTGGACCTTTGTGTACCGGTGCAGCGCCCGCTGCCCGACAGCCTGCATGCTGGCAGCCCCTTTGGGATGCGGCACCACCCTATCCTGAACATGTACATCCAAC
Organism: uncultured Bacteroidia bacterium; assembly: GCA_964542415.1. GTDB lineage: Bacteria > Bacteroidota > Bacteroidia > J057 > J057 > CAZIVQ01. The sequence continues at coordinate 565 of CAZIVQ010000186.1, forward strand.
ACGAAGGCGTAGACTTTGGTGCGCCCGTGGGTACGCCCGTTTTTGCTACGGCTGATGGCAAGGTGGCATGGCTCACGGCCCTAGCCGACAGCAGCACCTATGGCATCTCGGTCGCCATCGACCACGGCAGCAGTCCCTGGACCGGGGAGCACTACGAAACCCGCTACGCCCACCTGTTGACCACCGAAGTCAAGCCGGGTGCATCTCAAAATGTCGCTTAACCACGAAGGACTCGAAGGAGATCACAATTTTTGACCTTTGCAGGCTTTGCGGTTATAACAAGGTTGGCAGCGGAGGCGACAAAATGAGATGCGCCCAGTCAAGCCAGCTCAGGAGGTTTGTCAGGGAGACCTCATTGGGTATGTGGGCTCCACCGGGCAAAGCACCTGCCCCCACCTTCATTATGAGGTGTGGATCGACGGGGCACCCGTGGACCCGGCGGAGTTTTACCCGCCAAAAGTAGGCGATCGTGGCTTTGTCCCCAATGACACCTTCGCCCTGGAAGAACCCCTGCCAGCAACCGCCCCGCTCTTGCAGTAGCCTGCGAAGGATGGCACTGCTGATCCAATTGGAAAAATAACGCAAACGCCCCGCAGCCTGCACAGGCAGCGGGGCGTTTTGATGTTGGTCAGATCTTGCTTTCAGGGCGGATGCCCGTAATGCAGATTATAATTGACGCGGGCCGGATTACCCATCAGCCAGCCCTAAGTCTGGAAATCCGGCCGAGCCCACGTCCCTTGGCCGTTCATAGTGAGGCTCCCTTGAAAAGGACGCTGGACGATCCGCAGGATCGGTCAGAGAGATTTTCGCGGCCAGATTCCCCACATGGGTAACGCTAAATCCGGAAATCCGGCCTGGCAAATCCTTTTTCATTTCCGCAAGCACTAGAGCGGAATGTTACCGTGCTTTTTCTTTGGCAGGTTAACAGCTTTATTTTCTACCATCTCGAAGGCGCGAATCAGCTTTTTGCGGGTATTGCGGGGGAGAATGATCTCATCGACAAAGCCCCGGGCTGCGGCCCGGTAGGGATTGGCGAAGGTGTTGGTGTAGTCGTCGACCTTTTCCTGCAGCTTGGCTTCGGGGTCTTGGGCTTCGGAAATTTCCTTGCGGAAAATAATCTCTGCGGCACCTTTGGGGCCCATCACGGCGATCTCGGCCGTGGGCCAGGCATAGTTGACGTCCGCGCCGATGTGCTTAGAGTTCATCACGTCGTAGGCCCCGCCATAAGCTTTGCGGGTGATGACGGTGATGCGGGGCACGGTAGCTTCGCAGAAGGCGTAGAGGAGCTTGGCCCCGTTGGTGATGATGCCGTTCCACTCCTGATCGGTGCCGGGCAGGAAGCCGGGCACATCTACGAAGACCAGCAGCGGGATGTTGAAGGCGTCGCAGAAACGGACGAAGCGCGAGGCTTTGCGGGAACTCTTGATGCCCAGTACCCCGGCGAGAAAGGCCGGTTGGTTAGCCACGATGCCGATGGGGCGGCCGTCGAGCCGGGCGAAGCCCACGACGATGTTTTCGGCGAAGTCTTTGTGTACTTCCAAAAAGGAATCCTCATCGGCGATGCCAGTGATGATTTCCTTCATGTCATAAGGCAGGTTCGGGTTTTCGGGCACGATCTGGTCGAGGGCTTCGAGCGGCCCGTCATTCTTGTTGCCGTTATAGGCGATGCGGGGCGGCTCTTCCTCGCAGTTTTGTGGCATGTAGCTCAGCAGGCCCTTGATGTTCTCGATACATTCGATTTCGTTGGCACAGGCGAAGTGGGTCACCCCGGACTTACCGGCATGGGTGGCGGCCCCGCCCAGTTCCTCGGAAGTCACCTCCTCATGGGTGACCGTTCTGACCACGTTGGGACCGGTGACAAACATGTAGGAGGTCTGTTCCACCATGAGGGTGAAGTCCGTCATGGCCGGGCTGTAGACCGCGCCACCGGCACAGGGCCCCATGATCGCAGAAATTTGGGGCACGACCCCGGAGGAGAGCACATTGCGGTAGAATATGTCGGCATAGCCGGCCAGAGACATGACCCCTTCCTGGATGCGGGCGCCCCCGGAGTCATTGAGGCCGATGACCGGCGCACCATTGCGCATAGCGAGGTCCATGATCTTGACGATCTTTTCGGCGTAGGTCTCCGAGAGAGACCCCCCAAAAACGGTGAAGTCCTGGCTGAAGACATACACCATCCGGCCATTGATTTTGCCGTATCCGGTGATGACGCCATCGCCGAGGTACTTCTGCTCGGCCAAGCCAAAGTCGGTCGCCCGGTGAGTAACAAATTTGCCGATCTCTTCGAAGCTGTCCTCGTCGAGCAGCAAGTCGATGCGCTCCCGGGCGGTGAGCTTGCCCTTTTTGTGCTGGGCATCAATCCGGCGTTGGCCGCCCCCTAAGAGGGCTTCGCTGTTTTTCGTATGTAGTGTTTCTAGTGCGTTGGACATGGATAATGTGTGTTATGTTCTATCCCTTGAATATAGAAACCTTCACATCATTTCACAAGGTCAAAAGCTGTCTCTTGGCAAGAAAAACTTCCCCCTGTGTGCCCTCCGCTAAAAAGTTTTGGTTTGAGCTGCGGAGCTGGCGCCAGCGTTTCAATGAGGGCAAGACAGGTCTTTGCTTTAGGCAGAAAGAGTAGGATATCCTGCTCACCTGTAGGAGGCGCTGTCAGGATTACACCGGCGCAGCGTTGAGTAACCCTCTCAGCGTGGAAAAGCGGAAAAGCCTGGCAGGTTCGCCTTCGCACAAGCCTGCGCTAACCTGACCGGTTGGGGAAAAGTTAGGAATGACAGTGTCGATCTATTCTTTTTCTCACCGGCGTAAAAATTCTGCAAAGTAGAGTCATTCTGTGCGACATGCCCCTTGTCAATTTCCTCAGCCTTTGCTATGTTTGTATTTAGCAAGGCGAGAATAGCTCAGTTGGTAGAGCATCAGCTTCCCAAGCTGAGGGTCGCGGGTTCGACTCCCGTTTCTCGCTCCGCCCGCTCTTCGGAGCGGGCTTTTTTTATGGCTGTGGGGGGCGCAATGGCAGCCGGATCAAGAAGGTCGTGCCTTGGCCGGGTTCGCTTTCCACCTCGATGCTGCCCTGGTGATCCTGGATGATGCCAAAGGAAATGGCCAAGCCCAGCCCTGTCCCTACGCCGACCTCCTTGGTGGTGTAGAAAGGCTCAAAAATCCGCTTGCGCACTGCCTCAGACATGCCCGCCCCCGTGTCCCGGATGGAAATGCGCACCTCTTGCCCCACCGCCTCGGTATGCAAGAAGATTGTACCTTCCCCGGCAATGGCCTGGATGGCGTTGTTCAGGATGTTCATAAACACCTGGTTCAGCTTGCCCGGATAGCCCATCACCTCCGGCAGCTCGCCGTATGCTTTCCTCACCTCGATGCGGCTTTTGAAAGAGTTGCGCAGAATAAGCAGGGTAGAGTCCAGCCCTTGGTTGATGTCGCAGGGCTTGAGTTCGTCCTCGTCCATGCGCGAGAAATTGCGCAACCCCTTGACGATCTTGGCCGTCCGCTCCGCGCCTTCGCGGATGCCGAGCAAGAGGCTATTGATTTCATCCAGCAAAAACTCGTAGTCCAGGTCCTGTTTGAGCTGCCTGACCTCCGCAAACGCCTGGTCCAGGCCCTGCTTCTCCACCAGTTCGTCATACTTGGCCAGCACCTCCAGCACCTCCTCAATGTCCCGTTTGAGGGGGTTGACATTGCCACTGACAAAAGTGATGGGGTTGTTGATTTCATGGGCCACCCCAGCCGTGAGCTGGCCGAGAGAAGCCATTTTTTCCGCATCAATCAGCTGGGTTTGGGCGGCTTTGAGGTCATGGAGGGTGGCTTCGAGCTTTTCTTTTTGCTCCAATACCTCCCGGGTACGCTCCTCTACTTTCTGCTGCAGGAGCTTTCGGTTCATCTCCAGCTGCCGGGTGCGCAGCCGGATGTAGGCCAGCACCCCCAGCACCACCGCGAGCCCGCACAAGAGGTAAAACCAGGCCGTGCGGTAAAAAGGCGGGGTGATGACAATCTGCAGCTCGGCCCCTTCCTGGTTCCAGTAGCCCTCATTGTTGGCGGCCTTGACCCGAAAGGTATAGGTACCCGGGTCGAGGTTGGTGTAGGTCGCCGAGCGCTTGCCCTTGCTGTAGATCCAGTCCTGATCAAAGGGCTCCATCTTGTAGGCATACTGGTTGTGCTGGTTTTGGACAAAGCTCAGGGCCGCAAATTCGAAGTAGAGCACATTTTGCCGGTGATTCAAATTGAGGCGGCGGGTTTCGGAAATATGGGCTTGCAACACGCCCTCGGGTGAGATACCCACGCTGTCCCAAGTCAATTGCAGCTCCGTCAGGACCACTGGAGGCACATAGTCGTTTTCCCTGATTTCGTCCGGCTGAAAAAAAGTAAGCCCTTGGGTGCTGCCAAAGTAGAAGGTCCCATCTTGCCCGCGGCAAAAGGCCCCGATGTTGAACACATCCGAGCTGAGCAGGTCGCGCCCCCGGTAGGTGACAAAAGAAACCGTGCCGGCCAAGCGGTTGCGGCGCAGCTTGCAGAGGCCATTCTGGGTGCTGAGCCAGAGGTAGCCCTGCTCATCTTCGGCGATGGCATACACGAAGTTTTCGGGCAGGCCATCCTCGATGGTGTAGGTTTTTAGCTCCCCGGTGGCCGGGTTGAAGCGCAGCAACCCTTCCCCTTCGGTCCCGAGCCAGAGGTAGCCCTCACGATCTTGGTGGAGGGAGAGAATGGAAGCGGAGACGAGCATCTCGGCCTGGGACTTGACGGGCAGCAGGTAGCGCTGACGGGCATCGGTTTGCAACAAGCCATCCGCAGTGCCGACCCAGAGGGTGCCCTGCTGGTCTTGCAGCAAGGTCTGGACCACCGGAGGATTGCCTTCTCCCAGCCGCAAGGCCGGTTGCACTTCCAGCTTATCATTCAGGGGATAGAGGCCCTCACTGGTACCAATCCACAGCAAAGGGCCGGGGGCTTTGCCCGGCAGCAGGGACAGCACCCCGCGTCCCTTTAGCAGGCTGTCGGTCCCGGGGGAAAAAAAGCGATAATTCTTTGCTTGCAGGTCTGCCCGCAGGAGGCCATTCAGGCCGCGGCCTGTGCCCACCCAGAGGTTGCCGCGCCGGTCTTGCTTGATCACGTTGATCAGTTGGTCGTCCAGGGGAGCGGGGCCGCCCACCCCCACGCGCTCGCTTTTTTTTCGCTCAGGCTCGATCCGGGCCAGGCCCTCATCGGTTCCGGTCCAGAGGTAGCCCTTTTCGTCCTCCCATACCGCATACACATCTGGGCCTGGCAACAAGTCCTGCTTGCCGCCCTCTTCCGGCAACTGCCCGAAGCGGATGCGGGTGAGGTCGTACTGGTTGATGCCATCGCCGTAGGTGCCGATCCAGAGCAGGCCGGAGGGGTCCACAAAGAGCGAAGAGATGAAGTCATTGCCAAGGCTGCCAGCCCGGCTGGCCTCATGTCGAAAAGAGGCAAGCCGACCAGTCTTGGGGTTGTAGCGCCAAAGCCCGGCGCCAAAGGTGCCGATCCAGAGCTGCCCGGTCCGGTCTTCGGCCAGGGCACTCACCTCTACCCGGCCCAGCAACCCGGTGCTATCTGCCGGGAGCTGCACCGGCTCAAAACGGTCCTGGGTAGGTTGCCAGCGGTAAAGCCCGGCGGTGGTCCCGGCGTAAAGGTGGCCTTCGCGGTCCTGGAGGAGGTGCTGTACCGTGTTGCGGGCGAAGGGGTTCTCTCCCGCCAGGTAATGGCGCAGGCGCTGCCGTTGTGCATCTATTTGCCAAAGGCCATTTTCTGTTCCCACCCAAATCCGGGCTTCCCGGTCCTGATAGAGCTCCCGCACCTGCCGCAAGGTGTCTCCACCCAGCGAAAAATGCTGGAAAGAGGCCTGCTGTCCCGGGGCTTTGGTATGGTAGAGGCCCGCTGGGGTCCCTACCCACAGGTGCCCGCGGTCATCGTTGAGGAGGGCCTGTACTTGGGCCGGACTGTCCGGTAAGGGCACGGGAAAGAATTGCAGGGTCCGCTGGTCAAAGTAGGCCAGCCCCGACTGGGTGCCGACCCACAGGCGGTCGGCCTGGTCTTCGCTCAGCTGGCGCAGGTAGGGGTCAGGCAGGCTGTGGGGGTCCTCCGCATCGCGTAAAAACACGGTAAATTCGTAGCCGTCGAACCGGTTGAGGCCGCGCTGGGTGCCGGCCCACATCCAGCCCCCACTGTCCTGAAACAGGCAGGTGACCACGCTCTGGGAAAGCCCCTCCGCTTCTGAAAGGCTGACAAAGTCCGACTGACCGGCCGCTGGCAAAGCCCCGGCGAGCCAACAAAGCGACATCAGGAAGAAGCGGACTCGTTTCATCTAGGCAGCAAACTACGCATTTTCTGCTTGAGACGGGATGAGCCCTGATAGGTAGCCCACGCGACGTTTTTTTAGCGGCACAGCATCCTCAAGCAGGTCTCTCGCGGATAAGCTCCGTTTTTGGGGCACGCAGAGGGGAAAGAGGACGCAGAGAAAGGTCGATTTTCTTCTGCTCTGCGCTCTTGCTAACCTCTGCGTGCAAATAATCAGGAAGCTTCCAAGTTCCGCTTTTGAGGCACGCAGAG
>CAZIVQ010000187.1:0-5040 GCA_964542415.1 uncultured Bacteroidia bacterium
GCTGCCGCGCCCACCGCTGCGCCTCAACCAGCCAACATGCCCAAGAAGCCTGAGTTTCAGGAGCAAGCTGAGGCCATGGACCGCACCACCGTCGCGTTTGAGTCCGAAGAATTCAACTACGGCAAAGTCACTAGCGGCGACAAAGTCACCCATCAGTTCCGCTTTACCAACACCGGTTCTGAGCCCTTGACCCTCACCCGTGTACGAGCCTCTTGTGGCTGTACCACCCCAAGCTGGTCCAAGGAACCTGTCCAACCGGGTGAAGAAGGATTCATCGACGTAGCCTTCAATACCGCGGGCAAGTCCGGTATCCAAAACAAAACCGTTACTGTCACCGGCAACTTCGATGGCAACATCAACAAGGTGCTGCGCATCACCGGCGAAGTCGCCAACGCCCAATAGTTGGTATTGATCTTTTAGCTGCTTACATTTCGGACAAAAGGCCTGGCAAGCTTGCCTGGGCTTTTGTCCGATTTTCTTTTTTTGACGTATAATTCCTAATTCTGATCTTTGTCTCCTAGACAAATCCTTCGAAACAACCCCATGGAACTTTTATATCTCTTGCTGCAAGAAGACGGCGCCCCCGGTGGCTTCGGCATCTCTCAGATCCTCTTTTTTGTCGGGATCATCGCCATCTTTTACTTCTTCATGATCCGTCCGCAGCAGAAGCGGGCCAAGGAAGAAAAAACCTTTCGCGCCAACCTGGAAAAAGGTGACAAGGTGATGACCATCGGTGGCATTTATGGCCAGGTAGAAAGCATCGACGACCAGTCGGTCCTCGTCCGGGTCGACACCAACGTAAAACTCCGCTTCGACAAAACCGCGCTTCGGGCTGCTCCCGCCCCCGAGGAAAAGAAAAGCTAAGTAAGGCTCAAAGAATAACTTCCTCTTTTTGTTTCACGCAAAAGCGCAAAGGTGCTAAGTAAAAAGCTGATAAACAGGGGGTTGTATTTCTTCACCTAAAAAGGAAACAGGGAGGTTATTTTTCGACTGTTACCAAGCTTGTGAAAAACTGGGTCCGGCAACTGATTCGCCTGCTGTTTTATCCCGCTGCTTTTCGACCCAAAGAAAACCAGGGCCTGATCATCCTAGTCTCCTTTGTGCTAGCGATCACACTCTGGTTTTTGGTTACCATCAACCAAACCTACGACACCCGGTTGTCTTTTCCCTTCCAGGTGACCGGCATTCCCCAAGCTTACCAGCTTACCGAAGAGTTGCCTGCTGAAATACAGGTAGAAGCCCGGGGGCCGGGCGTGGACCTCATTGGCCTTCACCTTACCCTGCGGCGAGACACCCTGGAGTTTCCTTATCAGGATGAATTCCGGCAGGAGGGCCTGATCCGTACCCAGCCCTTTCGTGAGCTGGTGGCCAAGGTGCTTCCTGCTCAGCTAGAAGTGAAAGGCCTGACCCCAGGGAACCTTGCGTTCTCGGTGGAGAAAAAAATCTCCAAGCAAGTACCCGTCCTTTTTATGGCTGATCTGCGTCTGCCCCCAGCCTACCAACTGGAACAAGCGCCCAAGCTGAGCCAAGACTCAGTGACGGTCCTCGGACCGCAGGGGCAGCTGGATACCCTGAGGTTTTGGCCCACCCAGGCCATTGAGCTGGTTGTAGGAGAAAAGCCCGGTATTCTGTCGGTTCCCTTACAAGATACCTTGCTTGGGCTGGAAGTGAGCCCGTCGGTGGTGCAGGTCTACTTGCAACCGCGCAAATATACCCAAACCACTCTCCGCCTCCGCTTGCGGGTGACCGGGCAGCCCGACGACGTGCAGGTGCGCCTGAACCATCAGCACGTAGACCTGTCGTGCTTGCTGCCGTTGGATGAATACGAAGCCATTCTGCGGCAGAGCCGCACCTGGTTCGTGGCCATTCCCTTCGATCAGCTCGACCCCCGCATCCCGGCTATTATCCCGCAGCTAGACCTACCCAGCTCTGTCAAAGTCGTTAGCCGCAGCCCTTTTCAAATCCAATACGTCATCGTACACCCGGTCTCATCCTCATGAACTTGATCAGCGTGGGCATCACCGGCGGCATTGGTAGCGGCAAAAGCCGGGTCTGCCGTGTTTTTGCGGCTTTGGGCTATGTCGTATATGAAGCCGACGCCCGGGCCAAGGCCCTGATGAGAGAAGACCCGGAGCTGCGGGCCGCCATCAGCGACCTCTTCGGGCCAGCGGCCTATGCCGCCGATGGCAGCCTTAACCGGCAGCATATCGGCAGCGTGGCCTTCAGCCAACCCGAGAAGCTCCAGCAATTGAACGCCTTGGTGCATCCTCGTACCGGGCAGGACTACCTCGCCTGGAAGGCTGAGTGGGAAAATAGCGCTTACGACAAGCCCTTCGTGGTCAAGGAAGCCGCCATTCTCTTCGAATCAGGGGCCTACCGCAGCACCGACTACGTCATCAGTGTGTACGCCGCCAAATCGGTTCGGCTTCGCCGGGTGCAGGCCCGTGACGGCACCGAAGCCGAAGCCGTACAGGCCCGCATGGCCCAGCAATGGCCCGATCTGCGCAAAGTACGGCAAGCTGATTTTGTCATCTACAGCGATGGACATCACCCGCTCAGCCCGCAGGTCGTGGCAGCCATTCAGGCCATAGAAGCCTGGAAAGCGCCGCCAAAAAGCTAATGAGAGAGTATCCCTTGCTATGGTCTTTCAGACGCGGCGTCAAGGGAGTCGCCCTCCTGGGTTTCCCACCAAAGTTTGAACGCATCGCGGCCCAGCGGAAAATTGTAGGTTTCACAGTCGAGATCGGCTCGCCAGGTCGGCGGCAAAGGCGCAAACTTTTCCTCTTGGAGGTGCTGGAAGTCAGGGTCTTGGTACATGGCCTGCAGGGTGCCGCCCACCAGCGGTAGGGCCGTGCGGGCCCCTTGTCCCAAGGCCAGGGAGCGAAAATGCACCGAAGGGTCATCGGCCCCCACCCAAGCCCCGATCACCATACCTGGTGAAATGGCGACAAACCAGCCATCACTTTGGCTTTGGGTGGTGCCGGTTTTGCCGGCCAGGTCGTAGGGCAACCCGAAGCGGGTACGCAAGGCGCGGCCTGTACCCTGGTCCACCACGCTACGCAGCATTTCCACGATAAGCCGGGCACTGCGCTCCGAAAGCACCTGTTCGGGGACTTTGGGCCCGGCCTGGGCAAGCAGGATTTTGCCCGCGCGGTCTTCGATGCGCAGCAGGTACTGGGGGCGGACGGCCTCCCCTCCGTTGGCAAAACTCGCATAGGCAGCCACGATTTCGCGCAGGGAAACCGAACCGGTGCCCAGCGCCAGGCTGGGGTAGGGCGGCAGCTCCCCGCCAATGCCCAGGCGCTGCGCCAGTTCGATCACCTGGGGGATGCCTACTTTGAGAAGCATGCGTATGCTGGCCACGTTGACCGAATGAATCAGGGCCCCTTGCATAGAATATTCCCCCCCGTAAAGGGCATCGGCGTTGCGCGGCTCCCAGTCCTGGTAGCCTTCGAATTCGGCCTGTTGGTTGGGGATGTATTCGCAGGGCGAAATGCCCGCTTCCAATGCAGCCCCAAACACCAGGGGTTTGAACACCGAGCCGGTTTGCCGGCGGCTGTTGACGTGGTCGTACTGGAAAAAATGATGGTCGATGCCGCCTACCCAGGCGCGCACGTGACCGTTGGCAGGGTCCAGGGCCAGAATCCCGGCATGGAGTAAAAATTTGCGGTGCAGCAAAGAATCCAGGGGGCTCACTTCTACCTGCTGGGGCCCCTCCCAGCTAAAGATGCGCATGGACTTGGGTTGGCGAAAAGCGGAGTCGATGGCGGCTTCGCTCCAACCGGCCGCCTGCCAGCGGCGGTAGTGCGGCGACTGTTCGATCCAGGCAGGTAACAGCTCCCGGGCGGCCCGGGGACGGCGGCTGGCGGGCCAGTGCTGGTCAAAACTCGCCTGTAAGCGGCTCAGGTGGACCTGCATCTGGGCTTCGGCGGCGGCTTGGAGGCGGCTGTGGAGGCTCAGGTGGATTTTTAGCCCGTCGGTGTAGAGGTTGAGGGGCTGCCCGTCGGGGCCACGCTGCGCCGTACACCAGGCGTCAAGTTCCCCCCGTAACCGCTCTCGCAAGTAGGGAGCCAGGCCACTGTGATGGGTTTGCCGACAATAGTCGATGGCCAGCGGCAGGGCCGAAAGGGAGTCGGCGGCCCCCGCCTCAAGGTAGCCGTAGCGCCACATCTGCTTCAAGACCAGGTTGCGGCGGGAGCGGGCGGCTTCAGGTCGCTGCCGGGGGTTGTAGTTGCTCGGGGCTTTGAGCATGCCCACCAGCAACGCCGCTTCCTCTACACTCAACTCGCGGGCTGGATGCCGGAAATAGCGCTGGGCTGCTACCTCAATGCCATAGGCATTTTCTCCAAAAAACATGGTATTGAAGTACAGCTCGATCAGCTCCGGTTTGCTGTAGACCCGCTCCAGGTCCCGGGCAATGATCAGTTCGCGCAACTTATTGATCGGCAAGGAAAAAGCCGCATACTCCCGCCTGGGGTACAGGTTCTTGGCCAGCTGTTGGCTCAAGGTAGAGCCGCCCCCCGCGCTTTCGTCTTGTAACAACAAACTTTTGAAAAACACCCGAAACAAACTAGGCAGGTCGATGCCGCCATGCTCAAAAAATCGGGCGTCTTCGGTAGCGATGAGGGCATCAATCAGCGGCGCAGGCAAGGCCTCGAAGGGTATGGGGGTCCGTTCCTGGAGAAAATATTTCCCCATCAACACCCCGTCTATGCTGTAGACTTCCGATGCCACCGGCAAATCAGGCGCTTTCAGTGCTTTTTGCGAAGGCATCGGGCCGAAGGCCCCCCAAGCCACCGCCTGCCACAAGACACTGCCCATCATCCCCACCCATAGCAAAGCTGCTACCGGCCAGGCCAGCCAGGGATACCGGCGGCAAGGAGCAAAAAGGTAGCGGTGGAGAGGGGAAGAGGTCAAGACGTCAAAAGGTGAAGAGGTGAAGGTGGGGTTTTGGGTTTTGGGTTTTGGGTCGGAAATTTCGTCTGTTCGTCTGTTCGTCTGTTCGTCTGTTCGTCTGTTCGTCTGTTCGTCTGTTCGTCT
>CAZIVQ010000187.1:5140-7132 GCA_964542415.1 uncultured Bacteroidia bacterium
GTTCAGCAAGTTAAGGGTTTTTATGGCGAAATGCCGGGAAAAGGCTGGATCTTGTTTTTTGAAGGGAAAGGATGCATTTTCGGTCAAGATTTTTCCTTACCCTAAAGGTTCTAGCAGCTTATGTCCCAGAATAATAGTCAGCTAGCCACGCAGCGCTTGCTGGGGTTGTTGTCCGCCCCGCGGTAGTGTAATGTACCGGCAGGCAAGGTGTATATCAAACCTTCCTAAACCGGCGACAGGAACTGCATTTTTCTACTCGGATGCATCTTTTTTTAGGAGAGAAAAGGGAAGGAAGCAACCGCTTTTTATCCGGCATGGCATTTTTTTTGCCACCTGCTCATCATGGAGCAGCTCTTTACTTTCGGAACCTGGCGTTGGGCAATGTTAGGGGTATTGGGGCTGGCGGCTTGCCAGCCGGAGCTCGCTCCGGAGCCCGCCTACCTACGCCTAAGCGCCCTCGACCGCCAACTCGACTCGGTGCTAAGCCCCTCAGCGGGGGGCCTGGGGCGAAGCGGCTACCGCCTGCCCGAAGCGGGTGACTACCTGCGTATTCCCCAGGACCCGCAAAATCCCCTTACCCGCAGCAAGGTCGAGTTGGGCAAGCTTCTCTTTCATGAGCCCGCGATGGGCATTGTCCCCAAAGACCCGGCCCAGCGCCACACCTATTCCTGCGCCAGTTGCCACCTCTTCCAACTTGGTTTTCAGGCCGGGCGGCGACAAGGCATCGGCGAAGGCGGACAGGGCTTTGGCAGCCTGGGCGAAGGCCGCAAAAGCCTCCCGGGCTTCCCGGCTCACCTCATCGACGTGCAGCAGATCCGGGCTCCTTCGGTGCTGCATGTGGCCTACCAGGAAAACATGCTCTGGAACGGACAGTTTGGGGCGGGCGGAGCCAATGTGGGCACCGAAGACCGCTGGCTGGCCACCAATCCCACGGTACACAACCACCTCGGCCTCTCTGGAATCGAAACCCAAGCCATCGCTGGGCTCGAAACCCACCGCCTAGCGGTCGATGCCTATTTGCTCGACACCCTCGGCTACCGGGCCTGGTTCGATGAGGCTTTTTTCAACCAGCCGGAGGCAGCGCGCGGCACAGACTTCAATGCTGCCATGGCCATTGCGGCCTATGAACGCACCCTCCTCGCCGACCAAGCCCCCTGGCAGCGCTGGCTGCGGGGCGAAGAGACGGCCATGACTGACCGGCAAAAAGAAGGGGCTTTGCTCTTTTTTGGCAAAGCCGGCTGCGATGCCTGCCATACCGGGCCCGCCCTCAACTCCAATTCCTTCCACGCCTTGGGCATGGAAGACCTCACCGGACCGGGCATCCTCGGCGTCCCCAACGACAAAATCGCCCTCGGTCGGGGCGACTTCGCGGGCGACGAAAGCCTCAATTTTGCCTTTAAAACCCCTCAGCTTTACAACCTCAGAGGCGTCGATGCGCTCGGCCATGGCGGCACCTTTTCCTCCGTACGGGAAGTGATTGCTTACAAAAACGCCGCCATTCCGCAAAAAACCACCCTCGAAGCCCGGCAGCTTTCGCCCCAATTTCAGCCCCTGGGCCTGACTGAGGCGGAAATATTTGCCATCACTGCCTTCATCGAAGATGCCCTCTACGACCCCAACCTTGATCGCTACGTGCCCAGTAGCCTGCCCTCTGGTTTCTGCTTCCCCAACAATGACCCGGTGTCGCGGCAGGATTTGGGGTGTGAGTAGGGGGGAATAGGGGAAATAAGGGAATAGGGGGGAATAGAGGGGAATTGGGAAGTAGGGGAATAGGGGGCATAAGGCATACCGGCATGAATGGTGCGACCCCGATGGGGTCGGGGATGGTTTTCGGGGCTTTTTCTACAAAGCTTCAACCCCGCTGGGGTTGGGAGCTACGCCCGGATTTATTTTCACACCCTTCACCCTACACCCTACACCCTACACCCTACACCCTACACCCTACACCCTAGGCTGTTCCCCCTATGGGATTTTGGATGCCTCAAATTTAGT
>CAZIVQ010000188.1:0-7127 GCA_964542415.1 uncultured Bacteroidia bacterium
TCCAGAGGCGGGTCCCAGACTTGTCCCACGAAAAAATGCCTGCGTTTAAATTGGTTAATTTCTTTGCTCTGCAAGCACTAGCATTGCCTCGCCACGCGCAGCTGTCCCCTTTCCTTGCCAGCATTTCCAGGATCTTGCATAGACATTTTGTGGTGTCAGGGCTTTTTCTGCAACCGCTCCCTACATTTTCCGTACCTAAACCAGTTGTCTTTAGCATATGAAAATAACCGGCACCGTCACATACGTCAACCTCTCCGGAGGTTTTTGGGGAATCAAAGGTGATGATGGGCAGCAATACGCCCCCGCATCAGACCTACCCAATGAGTTTAGGGTTGAAGGTATGCGCATCGTAGCCAAGGCCAAGCCTGTGCAGGTATTTTCCATTAGCATGTGGGGACAGCATGTAGAACTATCAGACATCAAGGCATTAGCCAGTTGATTATTTATACAGGCAGGTACACCAAGTTAGGTGATCCTGTCTTTTTTTGTGGCTTCGCAGCCTTAGTAACGCTCAAAAAATAAATTCCGCTTTTGACTTGATCTCCCCGGCAAACCGGGATCTACGACTTGCTCGCATACTTCGTCAGAAAAAGCCTCATTTGGCCCGCCAAACTCGGTTTTTCTTCCTTGTCTGCGAACAAGATCTCTGCGCAAAATCGGGAGGTTATTTTTCTCGCGTTACTTAAGCTTAATCTCTGGGGCAGTTCCCAATATGACCTGTTCTGGGTGCCCCTAAATCCCCTATTACCGCAAGTGATTTTGTCATGAGCTATTTCATCGGCATCGGATTGGTGCTTCTCGCGTTTCTTTTGTTTGGCAAAGGCATCGTACGCCGCAGCCAAGGCAAAAGCTTCAACCCCCTGCCTGTGCTGGGGCTGATCCTCGTTGCTGTCCTCTTCCACGTCTTTGCCGGTGAGCTTACCCTCACCCAACGACTGGGACGTCTCTTCCTCGACTTTGGCTTGGGAATGGTCTTGGCAGCCCTTTACCTGGCAGCTAAGAAGCAGCAAGCCAAGCTTTTTTGGGTGCCAGGCGTATTGGCTATGGTACTCGGAGGGGTAGTTACCCTGTTCTCCTTTGGCCTGAACTATTGTGATAACATGCAGGCAGAAGACAATAATGGGAAAGCCGAGCTGCTGGTAGAATTGGGGCCAGATGATCACCTCCACGAAATCCAACATATTCTCAACCGCTACGATGCTACCGCTGAACGGGCCTTCCCTGAAGTGGACATGGACGAAGACGTCGACCTGGCTCAATACTATCTGATCTACGTCGACTCAATGCAAGCAGAAATGCTAAACATGGCCCTGGAGGAAGACCGGGAGAATGTAGACCAATCCGACTACAACCGTCCGATTTACCTGCATGAACCCCTTGCAGCAGATGCTCTGCGCCGGGGACCAGGGCAATACCTGGCCAATGACCCCTTCTTGGGAAAGCAATGGTTTGCAGCAAAGCTGCAATACAACGCGATCCATGAACTTCTAAAAGAGAAGCAACCTAAGAAAAAGGTAAAAATCGCCATCGTAGATACAGGCGTTGACCAAGATCACGAAGATATTGAAGGCGTGTACACCAAGAGCGGTGGCGACGGCGACCATGACAACCACAGCCATGGCACCCACTGTGCGGGCTTGGCCGGAGCCGCTACCAACAACGGCAAAGGCGTCGGTTCCCTAAACTGGAACGGAGAATTTCTCTCCCTTACTGGCTTCCCTGCCCTCGACGCCCAAGGCCGTGGCACCGACCGTCGCGTAGCCCAGGCCATTATCCAAGCCGCTGAAAGCGGCGCTGATGTAATCTCGATGTCCCTCGGGGGCTTTTCGCCCATGGGCCCGCCCAAAGCCCAGGCCGACGCCATCAAATATGCCCGCAAGCTCGGGGCCATCGTGGTCGTAGCCGCCGGCAACAGCAACCTTGATGCCCGCCGCTTCTCCCCCGCCAACGCCAAAGGCGTGATCGTGGTCGGCGCTGTGGACGAAAATTTCAACAAGGCATTTTTCTCCAATACCAACACCAAGCTCAAGATGCCCATCGCCGCGCCTGGGGTAAATATTCTCTCCTCTACCCCCGGTAGCGAATACCAAGCCTTCAACGGCACCTCCATGGCCACGCCTATCGTGGCGGGGTTGGTCGGCATGCTCAAGGCTTTCAAGCCTGATCTTACCACCGAGGAGGCTTACCGCATTCTGAAAAATACGGGCCACAAAGTAAATGACAGCGACAAGGTCGGTCTGGTCATCAACCCGCTCGAAGCCCTGAAGCAGGTACAATAAATTTGCTTCGAATAGCGAACCGCCCCCGTCTGAGCTAATCAGGCGGGGGCGGTTTTAGGTTTGAGGCGCGGAGAATCAATCCTTCTCCTTCACCCCCCCTCCTTCTCCACCTGCTGAAAAAACCGCTTCATGCTGTGGTACACCTCGGAATAACCCCGAAACCTGCTGGTCAGGTAAGCCTCCTCACTACGCAAATCCCGCAGGTAGAAATAATAGTGAAACATGACGTTTCGGTTGGTGAATAAGTGGCTAGCAGAGGGATAACGCTCATAAGCCGGGATGAGGGTTTCCAGCTTGGGGCTTTTCATCTGCTTGGGCATCAGGGCCACGTCGAGGAAATAGCGGTAGCCGGAGTCTTTTAGGGCCGGGACCTGATCGAGGGGGACCAGGCGAAAAACATGGGGATAATGCTTCTCCACCACCTTGCGGAGGGTCTCGTTGGCCTCGTGGGCCCGGGCATTGATACGGTGGACCAAGGCCTGCTGCTGGGGGTCGGTTTCCAGCTCTGGGTCCAGGAGGTCGAAGGCTGGAACCAGCAGATGGCTAACGCTCAGGTCAGCCGGGAGGGTGGCATGCACCTCGCTCACCGGCAACTGGCCCCAGCTCAGCCAGGGCAGGCAGCAACACGCAAACAGCAACGTCCAACGCATGGGAAATCAGTTGAGGAACCAGGTCATGGATTTTTCTCAACCTACCCCCGGCATCTGGGGAAATCAAGCCCAAGGACTGGCGTTCCTTACTTGCGGCGGGAGTGGGGAGAGGGGGACGGGGGTAATTTCCGGCGCTCAGGAAAAAAGGGGGCATCGTCGTAATCGAGCGAGACACGTACCGGTTGGTAATTGAACAGCTCGAACAGCTGCTTGGCGGTCCAGGGTTCCCGAAATTTTCCCGGCGGGGACACGTAGACTTGCTCTAGAAAGTCTTCCAGAGCCGGGTAGTAGAAGACGGCGAAGGTAAAAGGCCCGTGGTAGCCCAGGGGGTCGACCCAAATCAGGCGTAAATAACGATGCCGCAGGTGCTGTATGCCGCTTTTGTCCAGCCCTTCATCGGCTACCAGGTCAAAGCGCAAGTTGAGGTCCTGCATCGGCAGTTCCTCCAGCCCCATAGATTCCTGGTTCTGGTTAATTTGGGGACCGAGAAAGGTCATGAAATCCGTGATGGCCTCCAGGAAAGTATAGCTCCGGGAAAAAGAATCAGGGGCACAGGCGGTAAATTCTTTCGATGCAAAGCCTTCGATCAGCAGGGGGACCAGCCCCCGGATGGAATCATGCTGGTAGCTCCAGGCCCCGGAGAGGCGAAAATTGTGTGGATCTTCGAGCAACACCTGATGAAACACCCGTTTCCGCCAGAACATCTCCTTGTCAAAAAAAGGATCCATTCTGATCTCCCCAGGCTTTTTCTCCACCTTGATCACGCCGGCCTTGTCGGTAGGCAATGGGGTGGTGTGATAGGAAGACTGGCCATAGACGGCCAGCACCGAGAAAAGACAAAAGAGTCCCGCGCAGATTCGAAAACAGGGGTACATAAAAGGGGAATGAGGAAGGTCAAGGGTACGACTTATCGTACCAAGTACGCATTTTTTGACCAGTCATGCCAGCCCTTTGCTACTTAAACCAAACTTCCGTGGCTCCATTTCCATACTTAGTGACCTCCGCCGCCTGAAAACGGCGCACATGCGGCGTCTGCCGCAGCAGGGTATGTACCGCGGCCTTCAGCTTCCCCGCTCCGATGCCATGGATAAAAATCACCCGGTCGTAGTGGTGTACCAGGGCGTTGGAGAGGGCTTTTTCTACGTGGGCCAATTGCACGCCCAGCATTTCCTCGGGCCGCAGGACTTTGGGATTGGGCACCAGCTCTTCGATGTGCAGGTCGACTTCTAGCTGCTCCCGCACCACCGGGGTATCTTCCTGCATCACCCGCAGCAGCTCCTGATCGTTGATCGCATCGACATCGGCGGCCTGCCGGTCATGCCGCAGCGAGAAGGCCCAGGCCTGCTGGTTGAAAACCGGGATCAGTTTGGTAGGCTGTTGCAGGCGGCCCTTGTTCCAGGCCAGCTGAAAAATCTCAGGTTGATGGGGATAGCCTCTGCCCGGGACGAAGGTGATCAGCTGAAAATACAGTAGCTTGGTGGCCAGCAGCTCCTGGGCTTCCAGGCGAAACAGCTCCGCTTTGTGCCCGCTCCCGACTTGCCCGGCGACCATGCCGATGGTTTTGCCCTTGGCTTTGCGGTAGCAAGTGTAAAGGACCGCTGCCGGTTCGGGGTTGACGAGAGAAAAGGCGAATTCATCCTCTGGCAGGGGCAGAACCACCAAGCTGAGGTCAAGGATAGACAAGCCCAGCTGCATCGGGCGTTCATTCATCGACTGCCCCTGGTCTTGCTCGGGCCGGCCCCGTTTGTCGTCGGTGAGGTAGCCTTCGCCCGCATCGATAGAGATGATTTCATCGACATGGACATCTAAGGGAAAATCGTCGCCCAGGTCCACTTCTACGTGGCGGTTGTCGATCAGGGAAATGATGACGCCTTCGCCATCCTGATGAAGCAATCGGACTTTCTGGCCTACGCGGTACTGCATGGTGAGGGTAGAAAAGTAAAACAAACAGAGAGTTAAGAACTGACCGCTTCGCCTTGAAGCAGTCCCAACTCCTCTTCGAGTTGGTTGAGCTGGCTGCGCAGCCAGGTACACACAGCTCCTCGGAGCCGCTCGGGATCGTCGTCTCGAAACACCGGCCCAAAATGCAGCCGCAAGTGGGTGCGGGGCTTGGAGAAGCATTGCAAAAAATGGGGCACGAAAGAATCCTTCCCGATCCAGGCGTCGTTGGGGTCACCGTACTCGAGGGCCACCGGCGCTACCGGCAGCCCCTGCTCTGCCGCTACGACAAACATGCCGGGCTTGAGGTCCAGCAAGGTCGGGGCGGCTGTCGTCGTGCCTTCTGGAAAAACGACCACCGAGCGGCCGACCTGAAGCCGGGAGGCCACTTCCTGCCGGGTTTGCCGACGGCTGTCCCGGTTTTCTCTTTTGACAAAGACCGTTCCCAGCGCCTTGGCACACCTGCCGATCAGGGGCCAATCGGCGACTTCGGCCTTGGCCACAAACACCACCGGCAGGTGAATCGGAAAGAACACCACGTCGATGTAGGAGCGATGATTGGGCAACAACAGCACGCCTTCATGGGGCACTTCGCCGCTCACCTCATAGGTGATGCCCATGGCTGACACCAACGCCTGGGCCCAGCGACCCATTTCTGCATGAATGACCTGGTGCTGGGAAGTGGGCGTGAAAGCTTGGCGCAAGAAAATGCGCAGCAAATAATACAAGGCGATGGCCGCGAAGGCCAGCAAGCGAAACATTCCGCGAAGGCGCTGCATACCGGAGTCGTTTTGGCTGTAAAGGTAGCCATATGCGCCTGGGATTCATATTTCTGCTGTAAGAAACCCGCTGTTTCCTCGACTGACCTGCCATGAAACCCTCTCACCGCAAAATAATTGTCATCCTCCTGATGCTGCTGGGAGGCATGGCCTTCGGGTATTTCGTCGGGAAGATTTTTATGGGTGGCGCCAACGACGAGCCGCGCCAACCCCTTTGGACGAAGGTCCTGCTGTTCACCACCTTCCCCTTTTCGGTCCTGCTGGTGCTGTTTTGGCACGAAATGGGGCATGTGGTAGCCGGGTTGCAAGCCGACTTTCGCTTCCGCTTTCTGACCGTGGGGCCGTTCATGTGGGAAAAAGAAACCGACCACAGCCGGTTGACTTTCCGCTGGAACAAAGACCTCAACAGCGCCGGTGGCCTGGCCCTCCTCTTACCCAATAGCGAGCAAAACCTGCCTCGGCGCTTCGCTCAGCTGGCTATAGGCGGACCCTTGGCGAGCCTGCTGCTTACCGTGCTGGCGGGCTTAGGGTTCTGGGCCTTACCCAACCCCGAGGCCCCTGCTCCAGGTCTGTTTCTACTCCGTAGCAGCTGCCTGTTTCTTGCGCTCACCTCGGCCGCCATCGGCGTGATCACGACCATCCCGTTTCACAGCGGAGGTTTTTACTCAGACGGGGCCCGTTTTCTGCGCTTGATACGAGGCGGCGAAGAAGCCCGGCTCGAAAGCCTCTTGCTCACCCTGATCGCCAAGGCCACCGGCGGCACCCGGCCCAAAGACCTCGACCCCGCTTTGTTTGCCGAAGGCATTGCCCTGGCCAAAGCCCAAGAAGCCCCCTTCGAGCCTTATTTTTATCAGTACCAATATTACCATCTGATCGACTGCGGACAAGTAGAGGAAGCGGAAGTGGCCTTGGACCACTACGCCGCCACCGTCGACCGGCTTCCCCCGGTCATGCAGCAATCCCTGCAATTGGAGAAGGCTTTTTTCTACGCCTTTTTCCGGCATGACCTCGGAGCCGCCTGCGCGGCCCGAGGTAACTTTATGCCCTCCGCCTTCTTTCCCCTTTCTCAGATCGCCCTCCTCGACGCGGCCATCGCCAAGCTCCAAGGCGACCCCGAACGCGTGCAGCGGCACACCCAAGCTTGCCTCGAAAACCTGGACAAAGTGATGGACAAAGGCATGGAAAAGGTCTACCGGGAATGGGCTGGCGAACTGGAACGAGATGGTTAGATGGATGGGTGTTTAGATGAATAGGTAGGTTGGGGAAGCTGTTTTCTGGCTTGCTTTTCCCATGAGCATCAAGAGGCTGAAACCCCGCGCTGCTCATCTCTCAGGCGGATTTTCAATCCGATGGAGCAAGGTTTACCCACAGGAGGAACCGCCGACCTTTAACCCCTACTCCCATATTTCCCCCACTCCCCTATTCCCAATGTCATTAAGGCAGCATTCGAAATATTTTATCTTGGAATTAAATCGGCAATT
>CAZIVQ010000189.1:0-1660 GCA_964542415.1 uncultured Bacteroidia bacterium
CATCCCATCTTCGATCAGATGTTGCAACGGTCCGACAAGGAAGTTCTGCTCAAGCAGCGGTCGGCGGTACTTTGGCTCACCGGGCTCTCTGGCTCGGGCAAAAGCACCATCGCCAAAGCCCTGGAGCAGACCCTGCACGCCCAGGGGCTGGTGACCAAACTGCTTGACGGAGACAACATTCGCACCGGTCTTTCCAACAACCTCACCTTTTCGGAGGCGGACCGGCAAGAAAACATCCGCCGCATCGCCGAGGCGGCCAAGCTGTTTCTCGACGGCGGCATCATCTGTATCTGCTCTTTCGTCAGTCCTACCCGGCAAATTCGCGAAGTGGCCCGTCAGATCATCGGGGAAGAAGATTTCCTTGAGGTCTACGTCAATGCGCCCCTCGAAGTCTGCGAAGCCCGCGATGTGAAGGGGCTTTACCAGAAAGCCCGGGAAGGTAAAATCAAAGACTTTACGGGCATTGACTCGCCCTTCGAGGCGCCTGAGGCACCATTTTTGGAGCTGCGCACCGACCAGGAAGACCTGAAAGCGTCTACCCGTCGCTTGGCCGAGGCTGCCTTGCCCCGGTTGCAGTCGCAGGAAGCCTGACTCGTGATCCCAGCCCGGCTCGCCGGGCATGCATTGAATATCAAAGATTTATCCATCTCAATTTTTTAAACTCGTATTCGAATGGACTATAGACTTAGTCATCTTGATCAGCTCGAAGCGGAAGCTATTTACGTCATGCGGGAAACCGCAGCGCAATTTGAGCGGCCCGTACTTTTGTTCTCTGGAGGCAAAGACTCCATCACCTTGGCTTGGCTGGCCAAAAAGGCCTTCCACCCGGGCAAGCTGCCCTTCCCGATGATGCACATCGACACGGGCCACAACTTTCCCGAGACCATCGCATTTCGCGACAAGTTTATCGCGGAGATGGGCTCGCGCCTCATCGTCGCTTCGGTGCAAGAATCGATCGACCAGGGGCGGGCGGTAGAAGAGAAAGGCCCGAACCCAAGCCGCAACGGCCTGCAAAGCGTCACCTTGCTCGATGCCATTGAGCAGCACAAATTTGACGGGTGCCTCGGCGGAGCCCGTCGCGATGAGGAAAAAGCCCGCGCCAAAGAGCGGTTCTTCTCTCACCGGGATGAATTTGGCCAGTGGGAGCCCAAAAACCAGCGCCCTGAGCTGTGGGACCTCTACAATGGCTACAAGCAACCGGGAGAAAACTTCCGCGTGTTTCCGCTTTCGAACTGGACCGAGATGGATGTGTGGATGTACCTGAAGAAGGAGAATGTGCCGCTGCCCAACTTGTACTTTGCCCACAAGCGCAAAGTCCTCAAACGCGATGGCGTGTTGCTGGCCGAGTCGCCTTTCATTACGCCCATGAACGGGGAAGCCTATGAAGAGCAGGTGGTCCGTTTTCGCACCATCGGCGATGCGACCTGTACCGGGGCCTTCGTTTCTGAAGCCGATACCATCGACAGCATCATCGAAGAGGTGGCTGCGACCCGGACCACCGAGCGCGGCGGCCGCGCCGATGACAAGCGCTCTGAAAGCGCCATGGAGGACCGCAAAAAGCAAGGGTATTTCTAGGAGGGTGTAAGGCATAAGGTGTAATAAGGTATAAGGTGTAAGGCATAAGGTGTAAGGCATAAGGTGTAACCTCCCCTATACCCCC
>CAZIVQ010000189.1:1760-7092 GCA_964542415.1 uncultured Bacteroidia bacterium
ATAAGGTGTAAGGCATAAGGTGTAAGGCATAAGGTGTAACCTCCCCTATACCCCCTATACCCCCGACACCCCCTATCTCTCCTATCTCCCCCTCCTCTCTTTTTTCTCATCTCTCATCTCTCATCTCTTTTTTCTATACTCCTATGATGGACTTGTTGCGATTTTCGACCGCAGGCAGCGTAGACGACGGTAAGTCGACGTTGATTGGCCGCCTGCTTTATGATACTAAATCTATTTTTGAGGACCAGCTCGAATCAGTCGAGGAAACCTCTAAGAATCGGGGTGATGGTCACCTCGACCTCGCCTTGCTGACTGACGGCCTCAAGGCCGAGCGCGAGCAGGGGATCACCATCGACGTGGCTTACCGCTACTTCGCTACCCCTCGCCGCAAATTTATCCTGGCCGATACCCCGGGCCACATCCAGTACACCCGCAACATGGTGACCGGGGCCTCTACGGTCAACTTGGCAATCATCCTCATCGACGCCCGCCACGGGGTGATGGAGCAGACCCGCCGCCATTCTTTTATCTCTTCGCTGCTACAGATCAAGCACCTGATCGTCTGCATCAACAAGATGGACCTGGTGGACTATAGCGAAGAGGTCTACACCGAAATCAAAGCCCAGTACGAGGAGTTTTCTTCCAAGCTGAATGTGCCTGACATTCGCTACATCCCCATCAGCGCTTTGAATGGCGACAATGTGGTGAACAAGTCAGAGCATATGCCCTGGTTTGAAGGGGCCCCCCTGCTTTACACCCTGGAGACGGTTCACGTGGGCAATGACCTGAACTACGTCGACAGCCGCTTCCCGGTACAATATGTGGTGCGTCCGCATTCGGACGAGTTTCATGACTACCGGGGCTATGCCGGCCGGGTAGCCGGGGGCGTATTCAAGCCGGGCGACGAGGTGCTGGTGCTGCCTTCGGGCTTTACCTCTCGGATAAAATCCATCGATACCTACGAAGGCCCGCTGGAAGAAGCCTATGCGCCTATGTCAGTGACCATGACCCTGGAAGACGACATCGACATCAGCCGGGGCGACATGATCGTGAAGCCGGAGAACCAGGCCAAGGTGGGCCAGGACATTGAGCTGATGCTCTGCTGGATGAACGAGAAGAAGCTGGTTCCCCGGGGCAAGTATCGCATTCGGCATACTACCCGCGATGCCCGCTGTATCATCAAAGACGTGCGCTACAAGGTCGACGTCAACACTTTGCACCGGGTGGAGGATGATAAAAGCCTGGGCCTGAACGACATCGGCCGGGTGCTGATCCGCACCACAGTGCCGTTGATGCATGATGCTTACAACCGCAACCGGTTTACTGGAAGTGTGATCCTGGTCGATGAGTTTACCAATGAAACCGTTGCCGCCGGCATGATCCTCTAGCAGCCTGTCGGACTTCTCTGTTTTTCAAAAATCACGTTATGGTATTTATAAAAATAAATACCATTTTGTGCATTTGCTTCAAAATTTTATAAAAAATAACTGCCAGGTTATCAGTTCGTTAACAAATATATTTCGATTTTCGGTTCTCCGACAGGCTGCTAGGGAGGCGCTACCACTGAAGAGCAAAGGGGCTTGGTTTGCACAGTGGTGCTGGCTAAGCCCTCTGCTTACTCGCTTGGTCGATCGCCCGGTTTTTTAGGCAGATTCTGCCATTCGCGAAATAAATATGGCCGTTCACCTGAAGGCAATTTTCTGCGGTGCGAAATTCGCTACCTTGCTTTTACTTTTTGTTTGGCTACTCTGATACTGAATTTTATTTCCGCCATCTTTTACCATGAAACACCTGCAAATTATTCTCTGGCTCGGCTTTTCCGTGCTATTGCTCTCCAGTTGCATTTCGAACAGCAAGACGGTCTTAATACAGACAGGGGATTTCAAAAATAATGAGGCTGTGCTGCTGGCCAACAAACCACCTATCTACAAGCTCCAGCCCAACGACATCATCAATATCGATATCAAAACCCTCAAGTCCGACAACGCCCGATACATCAATCGGCAGCCTGAGGGAATGGTGAACATTACCCCCATTGCAACCTATCTCAGCGGGTATTCAATCAATGATTCGGGTTTCGTATTTTTACCTGATGTGGGTAAAATTAAGGTGTCGGGCCTAACGGTCGACGAAGCCCGAAGCCGCATCCAGGAAACAGTGCGAGAAGTTTCCTTGGCGGATGCCACTGTATTTATTACTATGGTGAGCTTCAAAGTGTCAGTCATTGGTGAAGTGGGCAATCCTGGCTATCACTACGTATATAACAATCAGCTGAACTTGCTCGAAGCCCTTGCCCTCGCAGGCGATTTAAGTGAGTTTGCTGACCGTCGGCGCGTGAATTTGATCCGGCAGGTAGAGGGTGGCTCGGAAGTTGTGCTGCTAGATTTGACCGATGCGGAGATTATGCTATCCTCTTATTACTACCTTCAGCCCAACGATATGCTCTATGTGCCGACCTTGGAGGAAAAAAATAAGCGTTCCAACCTGGCTACTTTAGCCATCATCAATGCTGCGGTGGGTACCATCACGGCAACCTTGGCCATCGTACGGCTAATCCAAGACCAGCGGGCTCAATAAAACATGCAGTTACCTGGGAATAAGCGTCCTTAATTAGCGGAAGAGACTGACCGAGTGACCGGGAAATTTTCCCATCTCGTTTTCTGGTTTCTGGCTTATTTTTAATCACCCACTATCAACCTTCTGGCTTTCTCAATCATGAACCAGCTGAATCCACCGATGAAGAATCAATACGGAGACGATACAATAGATGTGCGCCAACTGCTCAAGCGCTTTACCCGGCATTGGTACCTCTTTGCCATCAGCCTTTTTGTGATGGTCGGTATCGGCATAACCTATCTCAAGCTGAAGCAAAAGTCCTATCGTGTCAAAGCCAAGGTGATTTTGGCTAACTCTAATGCCCAAAACTTACCGAAGGAAATCGAAGGACTTGACCTCTTTCTGGAAAATTCCGAGATAGAGGATAAAATCGGGGTTCTAACTTCTTTTAACCTTATTCAGACTACCGTACAGGAGCTGAATATGGGGATCAGCTATTATTCTAAGGACGGGCTGAAGGTGAGAGAAGAATACCGTGATGTGCCTTTTGAAATTGAGGTAGATTCTACCCATGAGCAACTGGCGGGGGTGAATATTTTTGTCGGGAAAGTCAACGATTTAGAGTTCCGGGTGCGGGTTGAAGGCGATGAAGTACCTGTCTACGACCTAAGCACCTTTGAGGTCATGCGCAATATCCAGGTCAAAATCGATAAAAAGGTACGAATTGGGGAACCATTTGTGCATCCTCACCTCAATTTTAAAGTGATTTTCAAGGATCACTACGATACCTATTTGGCCGATGAGTATTTTTTCGTGATCCACACCCTTGATGGCATGGCCGAGGCTTGGCAGGATAAGATCGCAGTGACGCAGGTTAGTAATGAGTCCAGTATCTTAGAGATAGCTTCCGAAGGACCGTTGGTAGAGATGGAGAAAAAATTTGTCAATGCCCTCCTCGATAGTTATCAGCGCAAAGAGAAGCAGGATATGACTCGTTTGGCTATGCGTACCATCGCTTTTCTGGATTCTCAAATCTGGGACCTGGCCAATCAGCGAGCTTCAACCGCCGGAGAATTAATCAACGTGACGCGTCGTAGTCGCACCATGAATGCTGGCAATACCGAGACTCTCACCTCGAATCAATTGGCACAATTGGAGCGAGACAAAGGCAAGGTGTTGGCCGAGCTAAACTACTATCAGAATGTATTGCATAATACTTCAGATAAGGGGCCGGACGACAATTTGCAGTTGGCTGCACCTTCTTCGCTAGGGATTCCAGACGGCGTGTTAAATAACCTTATCATAAAGCTTTCCACCCTCCGAGAAGAACGGGTTGACCTGGAGCTTTCGGCCGGGCGCAAGGGGCCCCTTTGGGAAGTCAATACCTTGAAGATAGCCAATACCCTGCGAGACATTAATGCAAACGTGAGTTCGAGTGCCAATGCCAAGGAGATTGAGCTGAACCAGCTCAATCAGCAGATTGCGCGCTTGCGAGGGCGGCTTACGAGCCTGCCGGCAGCGTCGGCCCAGATCAAAAGCATCGAGGATATTTCCGACATTCAGGACGAGCGCTACAAGGACCTGCTCGACAAGCGTACCAAAGCCATGATGGCCATGCAGGCCATGCCGATGGATATTGAAGTGATCGAAAATGCCAAACAAGACGGAGATGGACCGGCAGCCCCACAAAAGAGCTTTGTGATGCTGATTGCCCTGTTCCTTGGTACACTGATTCCGGCGGGTTTTATCCTGGTCAAGGATTTCTTCGACAACCGCATCGGGGGGCATGCCGACATCGAATCGGCTACCAACATTCCGGTGCTGGGCTTTGTGGCCCGCCACGACCGTAACAGTAACTACATCGTGCCCAAGGACTCGCGTACGGCCCTGGCTGAGAGCTTCCGCTCGATCCGCATTAAGATGCAGTACCTCAACGAGGACGTGCGGCAGCAGCTCATCGGGTTGACTTCTTCTTCTTCGGGGGAAGGCAAGACCTTCTGCGCCACCAACCTCGCAGCAGTGATGGCCCAAGCCGGCAAAAAGACCCTGCTGATCGACATCGACCTGCGACGCCCCCGGGTGACCCGCTACTTTGAGTCGGGGGATGGCCGGGGACTTTCTACCTACCTGATGGGCGAATTAAACGACATCACCGAGGTCATTCATCCCACCCACATCGACAACCTGGACGTCATTCACTCTGGGCCCGTCTGTACCAATCCCCTGGACCTTATTGCCACTGACCGGATGAAGGCGGCGGTAGAAAAATTCCGGGATTTGTATGACCATGTGGTCTTCGACACCCCGCCGGTCGGGATGGTATCGGACTACCTGGTGATCATGAAATTGACAGACTTCAACATCTACGTGCTGCGCGACAGCACCACCAGTGTGGATTCGCTGCGTATGATCAATGAGCTCTACGACAATGAAAAAATCAAAAACGTAGGCCTGCTGATCAACGATGTGAAATCGGTGGCCAACTACGGCTACATCGATAACTATTATGGCTATGGAGATGGGCGATAAGCCAATATTTGGCTTACTCATCCGCTAGCCAGTGTGTTTCCCCCTTGTTTCTCCGGGCGATGGAAGGTAAGGTTTCCTTCCGATCTCCTGAAAATTTCGATACACCTCTGTGTATCTTGTTCCCGGTCTGGTGCAAGGCCGGACCGGGAATTTTTTATTTTCTGCTTATATCGTTTCAATTCTATTTTCTGCTATGAAAAAGGCGTTAATCACCGGCGTAACCGGACAGGATGGCTCTTACCTGGCC
>CAZIVQ010000190.1:0-1516 GCA_964542415.1 uncultured Bacteroidia bacterium
ACCAGAGTACCGATGCGGCCCACGTCTACATGGCGGATTTCATATTCACCCGGGCCAGGAAAGGTGTAAACCGTGTCGTAGTGGCTCCATTTGTAGGTACTGACCAGGGGATCGCCCGCGCCGCTCTGGGCCAGGGGGCAATCTGCGCCGGGGTTGGGGTCCAGGGGACCGTTGCTGCGGGGGAGGTCAGTGAGGGTCGCCAGCAAGATAGGACTTTCCCCCACAGTCCAGATTTCGAGATCTGCCGCGCAGCGGTCGACGTTGGCCGGGGCAGGGTCAGCGAAGGTAAACAGGCTGATCTGGAAGGTAAGGGTCGAGGCTCCGGGGGAGGTATCGGGTTCGACCAGCAGGTAGCCACCCAGGGTGTGGGTCGCCCGCAGGGGCAACCAAAGCCCCAGCAGCAGGGCGAGAAGGAAAATAATGGCGGGGTTGCGGTTCATCATGGAGCCAAATTTGGGGTTTGTGAAAAAAAGGGGTTCAACTACGAAAATAGTGTAGCAGGCAGCGTTTGAAGGCAATAACAGCATTGCTGGGCCGGATTTTCCTCCCAAGGTGGATCTTCGATAATCCGGCCCCGATCACCAAAAATGTAGTTGAACTAAAAAGGGATAAAAAGGCTAAGCGGCTCATGCCACCAGGCCTAGACGAATCGTAGCAAACCAAACCGGACTATAGGATAAGGTAAAAATGAAACGGGAAGATTTTGTATGCAAAAATGAAAACACCATAGCCTGGTGATTTTTGTCATCCCCAAAAATTCTCTCCTTCTTT
Source organism: uncultured Bacteroidia bacterium (assembly GCA_964542415.1). GTDB lineage: Bacteria > Bacteroidota > Bacteroidia > J057 > J057 > CAZIVQ01. Next base: position 772 of record CAZIVQ010000190.1, read on the forward strand.
CAAAAAGCTGCAATCTTCTCCCCAAACCCCTCCCTTCTCCGTATCTTGCCAACGCTAGACTTGCCTCCCGGTCTTTGGGTTGTGGCTTAGCTCTATTTTATACCGCAACCTCGCCCCTCTCATTTCTCATCTCTCATCTCTCTTCTCTCTTCTCTCATCTCTCAAAAAAAATGTCCCCCTTCCGAATCGGTTTTGGCTACGATACCCACCGGCTGGTGCCGGACCGCCCCCTGATGCTGGGCGGCATCGAAATCCCCCATCACCTGGGCTTGCTGGGCCACAGCGACGCCGACGTGTTGCTGCACGCCATCTGCGATGCCCTGCTCGGGGCCTTGAACCTGCGCGACATCGGCTTTCATTTTCCCGACACCGACCCGCAGTGGAAAGGCACCGACAGCCGCACTTTCCTGCGGGAGAGCTACCGCCTGGTGCAGGAAAAAGGCTATCAGCTCGGCAACCTCGACGCCACCCTCATCGCCGAAAAGCCCAAACTCAACCCCCATATTCCAGCCATGCAAGCCGCTATTGCCGCTGAACTGGGCGTAGACGCCGACCTCATTTCCCTCAAAGCCACTACCCACGAAAAAACCGATGCCGTGGGCCGCGAAGAGAGCATGATCGTCCATGCGGTCGTCCTGCTCATGCAGAATGGCAGCTAATTTGGAATTCTTTCCGCTTACGGCTTACTTTAAAGCAGGACTTGTGCCTCCCCGTCTTTTCTCTTTTTTCTCTTCTCTTTATTCTC
>CAZIVQ010000190.1:1616-7052 GCA_964542415.1 uncultured Bacteroidia bacterium
TTCTCTTCTCTTTATTCTCCCTATGCAATTTGCCCACGAATTTGAATGTCCCTCCTGTGGTGGCCCGGTGAAGCAAGCCCGGCCCGATTCGCGTTCGCTGGTGTGTGGCTATTGCGGCCAAACCAGCCACCTGAATGCCGAGAGCCTGGAGGCGGCCGGAGAAAAGCACCTGCTGATCGACTATGGCTCGGTTTTTTCGCTAGGGCAATACGCCAAGCTCGACGGGCAGGAATTTATGGTGCTGGGACGAATCCGGCTGGATTATGAAGATGGGTTTTGGGACGAATGGTACGTGCAGTACCTCGACGATGGCACCACCGGCTGGATACAAGAGGATGACGGGCAGTTCATGCTCTATTCCCGGGAGAAAGAAATCGACTCCCCCCCGGTTCTGGATAACATCCCGGTGGGCGATTATGTGCAACTCGATGCGGACTGGCCGCCGGTATTTGTGACTTCCAAAAGCAAAGCTTCGGTGCAAGGCGGCGAGGGCGAGCTCCCTTTCCGCATCGTGCCGGGGGAACCGGCCGACTTTGTAGATGGCATTTACGAAGGCAAGGCGGTCAGCGTAGAATTGCTCCCGGATGAAAAAGTACTATTTTCCGGCCGCCCGTTTGACTTGAAAGAACTGACCTTGAGCTGAGGCGCCTTTTTGGCCGCAGAATCTTTCACCCTCCCAATCTCTCCGCATTTTCATGAGCCCCTCCATCAAAACCCAGTCTAAACTCGCCTCCATCAAGCAGTTCAACTGTAAAGGCTGTGGCGCGGCGCATGAGGTAAAAAATCCCCGCGCCCGCGAACTCGCCTGTCAATACTGTGGCTCGGTGCTGGATGTGCAGTCAGAGGAACATCAGATCCTGCGTAAGCTCGGCAATCCTGGCAAGCACGATCCTTTTTCCTTCATTCGCTTGGGACAAAACGCCACCTTCGACGGCCGCAGTTACCAAGTGCTGGCGCGCACCCGCTGGCGTCAGAAGTACAAGGAATACTGGTCCGAGGAGGGCGAGACCGGCTACTCCAACGAGATCTGGATCTACGACGAATGGCTGCTGATCGACGAAAACCGCACTTATTTTTACCTGGTCGAAGACAAAGAGGGCTACTGGCGCTCGGAAGAAATCATCCCGGAGACGCCGGTTTTGCTGCCGGAAGACTTGCGGATGAGCCTGTTCAAAAACCAGGGACGGCAAATCGTACGGGAGTATGGGATGGCGGAGGTGATCCATTTTGAGGGAGAATCGAACTACCACATCCGCAGCGGGGACCAGATTCGCTTTGCGATGTTTCGCGACCGGGGGCTGAATTATTCCTCCGAATGGCGCTACGGCGAAGATGAAGAGATCAAAGAGGTAGAATTTTTCTGCGAGCGCCCACTGTCGCGCCGCCGCCTGCTGGAAGCTTTTAGTGACAACCCGGAGGTGGAAGCCTTGCGGCAGCGCATGGCCAAGTGGGGTTATGTGGCCAAAATCGCCCTGTTTACCCTGCTGGCTATGATCGCGATGGTGGTCATTTCGGCCATTTGGGACGGGTCACAGGTCTACCAGGAGCGCTTTACTTTTTCAGGCACCAATGACGAGGGCATCATTTCCCAGCCGATCAAGCTGCCAAAAGGCGGGCTCTACCAGTTGCAATTAGAAGCCACGGAACTCGCCACCAATTCCGAAGGCTACGTATTTGCCTACGTCCTCGACGGCGAGCAGCAGGCGATCGGCAAAATCGAGCAAAATTTTTACTACTGGACCGGCTACGAAGATGGGGAACAATGGACCGAAAAAGACCGGGACAAATCTGAGGTATTCCGCCTCGATCAAGGCGGCACCTACTACCTGCAACTGTTTTTTAACTCAGAATATACTACCCCCACCGAGATCCGCGCCACGGTGTTCGACGGGGTCTTGCTTACAAGGTATTTTGTCTTTGGGGTAATCCTGGCCCTGATTGGGTACCTTTACGCGGGCTACCGGCAGCGGAATGGGTAATCGCCTCTCTTTTTTTCACCACAAAGGTCACAGAGTTACTTCACAAAGAACACCAAGACAGGTCAAAAGCAAGGCCTAGCAGGTCAAACCGGCCGGTCGCTTATCGCACCTCTCTTTTTCACCACTAAAGTTCACGGAGGAATTTCACAAAGGACACCAAGACAGGTGAAAAGCAAGGCCTAGCAGGTCAAAACGGTCAGTCGCGTGTCGCAAAGTCGCTTATCGCATCTCTCTTTTCCACCACAAAGTCCACAGATCATGGATGGCAGTGAAACCGGCAGAAATTTCACAAAGAACACCAAGACAGGTCAAGAGCAAGGCCTAGCAGATCAAAACGGTCAGTCGCGTGTCGCAAAGTCGTTTATCGCACCTCTCTTTTCCACCACAAAGTTCACAGATCATGGATGGCGGTGAAACCGGTAGGAGTTTCACCAAGGACACCAAGGACACCAAGGACACCAAGGCAGGTAAAAGCAAGGCCTAGCAGATCAAAACGGCCGGTCGCGTGTCGCAAAGTCGCTTATCGCATCTCTCTTTTCTCATCTCTCATCTCTCATCTCTCCCCCCATGACCGGACTCACAAAACTGATCGTCATCTTGATTTTTGGGGGCTTAGGTGCCACCGCCTATGCAGGTTCGGCCCTGGGCTGGGGCGTAGGAGGCCTCAAAGACCCCCGCACCATGGAGGAAATCCGGAAAAACTGCCCCAATTACTACCAAAACCGTAAAGGGGACTGCCTGCGTACCACCTACCGCAGCTACTTCCTGCTGCGGGGGGTACGAGGCGGAAGCTTTGGTAGCGGAAAATAAGGCACGCCTTTCTGGCCAGAGATTTCTCATCCTTCCATTCGTTCTCCTATGCGACATGCGCTGCTTGCAGGCTTTTTCCTGCTGCTGACCCTTCCCGCCCGGACCCAGCCGCCCGGTTATCAGGGCAAGCGCACGCTCTTTTCTGCCTCGTTTTCAGCTTTCCCCAACCTCTACCGAGACCTCTACAGCGAGCAGCCCTTTCGCCTCAACCTCCGCCTGAGCCTGCAAGGCGATCATGTCTTCCGCCGCAACTTCTCCGCCGGGCTCGCCCTGAGCTACCTTGAAACCCAAAACACCTACCTCAATGTGGGGCGTACCGGCGAAATGGGCATCCAAACCTGGACGGCCATCGCCCAATTTCGTTTCTACCGTTTCCTGCGCAAGGGCAACCTCGCCCCCGTAGGCCCCTACCGCCAAATAGAAGTGGGCTTTGTCAGCTATTCCCTCACCGATCTCTCGGGAAATTTTTTCCCAGACGGCCGCCCTCGCCTCGGCACCTACAGCGACTTCCTGGTCGGGGCTGCCATTGGCTCCCAACGCATCTTCTACGACCGGTTCAATTTTTTCTACGCCTTGCGCAGCGCTTGGGTCCTCCAGACCTTCGTCCCCACCGACAATGCCCGCGCCCTGCTCAAAGACACCGCTAGCCGTAGGCTACGCGGGTTCATGAACTTGCAAGTGCAGGTGGGGGTGGGGGTGCTGATGGATTGATGGGGCGGAAGGAACGGCAAAAAGAGGCCTACGGCCGTTGGGGGCCCTTCAGGATGTCCTGGAGGTCTTACGCCAGCAGGGCAAAAACAGGGGTTTTGACAGCCCTGACAGGATGGTTGGAGACTGGAGCGAATGCATATAAATCACTGATTTTAAAACACTTACGATGAGTGACTACCGCCAAAATTGTCAAAAATTCTTTTATTTTTAGCCCACCAATTTTCATTGACTGCTTCGGCCAATTGGTCCGCATCGGCTTGGGAAGCCTTACTCGAAGCGGCTATCTCTTTGTACCGGAGATAAGTTAACACTCGCTGTATCTCCTCAATGTCTAGATCTGGAGAAAGCTTAATGATGATTTCTTTGTCAGTCCGGCTTATGGTCATGGTGGCTAATTTAATTTAGTTACGAAGGCTCTAAGCAAAAGGTCACTTCCCCACCAGCTCATCCAGCAGCCCTGCCATCTGTCCGGTGGCCGAGCGGCGGGTGAAGCGGTCGATGTCGGCTTCGGCCACGTTCAACTCCCCGCGCTTGTACTGCTTGTAGAGCGCCAGAATCTGCCGCTTCATTTCTTCTTTGGCCTCAAATCCCACCATCTTGCCTACCCCGGACTCGCGCAAGATGCGGGCGGCATCGCCTTCAGGCAGGCCCACGCCCAGGATGGGTCGCCGCGCGGCGAGGTATTCGAAGATTTTGCCTGGGATCACGCCCATCACGTTGGGGGTGTTGTTGATCAGCAGCAGCAAGACCTGCGCGCGGGTGAGGGTCTTGACCACCTCGTTGTGCGGCAGGTAGTCGATGCGCTCGGCACAATCAGCCAAACCCAGTTTTTCCAGGGCATCGAAGACCACAAAGTCGGTCTTGCCAATAAAACGCAGCTTGAGCTTTTCCTTCAGGCCGGGAATTTCTTTGCACAGCTCACCGAAGGCTTCCCATAGCTGCGGGGGGTTGCGGTCGGCGTTGAGGTAGCCGATGTGGTTGAAGGAGAAATCCGCGTCGGGCTCGCCCGGCTCGAACTCGAAGTCGGCATGGTCGAAGCCATTGGTGATGACGTGGACGGGATCGGCCCCCAGCTCGCGAAATTCTTCGGCCCAGCTCCAGCTGACGGTCACCAGCTTGTCGCTTTCCCGCATCACCGACTGCTCCAGGCGGCGGTGCTTGCGGTCGGCCCAACCCGTTAGCTGAAGCTGATGATAAAAGTCGATGTTGGTCCAGGGATCGCGAAAGTCGGCGATCCAGGGGATGCCAAAACGGCGCTTGACGCCCCGGGCGATGAGGTGGGTGGTGTGGGGCGGGCCGCTGGAGATGACGGCCTCGACTGGGTGCTCGCTCAGATATTTTTCCAGGGTCCGCAGGGCGGGCTTGACCCAAAAACGGCGGGCATCGGGGATGAAGAAATTCCCCCGGATCCAAATGGAGAGCCGCTGGGTGAGGGAGGGCTTTTTGTCTTCGGAGAGAAAACCAGAATAGACTTTTTCGCCTTTTTTCTGCCCCGTAAACCGCTTGTAAACTTCGTAAGGCTCCCAAATGGGGCTGCGCACCACCTCCTGTCCCTCGGGCACGTCGTCGAACAAAGACTCGTCGAGAATGGGGTAAGCGGCGTTTTCGGCAGTAAACACGATCGGCTCCCAGCCGAAGTCGCGAAGGTACTTGACGAGCTTGAGGCAACGTTGGACCCCGGCGCCGCCACTCGGCGGCCAGTAGTAGAGGATGAGGAGGACTTTGCGCATAGAGGCAAGATAGAAAAATCCAGGAAAAAGCGTTTTTAGACGTTTAGACTTGGAGACTTCTAGACTTTCAGACTTCTAGACCTCTCAACATCTAGACCTCTCAACATCTAGACGTCTCAACATCTCAACCTCTAGACATCTCAACATCTAAAAATTATGTAACTTCCGAAACCGTAGCCGAGCCCTTTGCTTACCTGGACCGCTGG
>CAZIVQ010000191.1:0-7027 GCA_964542415.1 uncultured Bacteroidia bacterium
AGCCGCAGCGACCTGACGGAGACTTTCAGGTCGCCCCAAGAGCCGGGCCCAGTAAAAACTCTCCGGGGCCACCATGCTATTGAGAGTTTGTACTGGGCCCGGCTCTTGGGGCGACCGGAAAGTCTCCGTCAGGTCGCTGCGGCTGATCGGATACGGGCCCATCGACGCTGGGTCCGAAAGCTGCAGCACCGTTATCCAGGGCAGCGGCTGGTGTTGAAATCCCCGCCCAATATGCTGTTTGTGTCGGCCTTGCTGGCTGCGTATCCCGATGCCCAATTCATCTATCTCTACCGGGATGCGCTGGAGATATACCACTCGACCTGCAAGCTTTGGCAGGCCACGTTTGACCACTACGCGCTCTGCCCCCTGCCAGAGGAAGCGGTCCATCAGGCCATCCTCGAGGACTATCGGGAATTGATGGAGGCGTTTGCCCCCCACCGGCGCGGCCTCGGCCCGGAAAAACTGCTGGAGGTCAATTACCATCAATTGAAAGGGGATGAGGCGGGGCAGTTGGCCCGGATTTGGGCTTTCTTGGGGGAATCCCCTCTGGCCGGGCCCATTCCGTCTACGGCCTATACCCCCCAGACCTACGAAACATCCGCTTCTCTGGCCAAGGAACTTGCAGAGCAGTGGAAGGAGTTTTATTGGCGGAGTACGCCATGAGGAGAGCGGGTTGTTGGGGCACGCAGGTTGACCTCGCTGCTGCGAAGCGGCCCGTGGGCCAATGAGGCTATCGAGATAGGGTCGCGCGGCGGTCCCGTCCATTGAGGAGCGATACAGGCCGGAGAGGGGATCGACCCCGGCAGGGTCTCACTTGGGAAAAGCCTCCTCACGATTCCTCTCAGCAACCAACCATAGGGGGGTTGCCCTTGGAAATACTGCCTGGATAAATGGTATGGTAGGACCTGCGTTTGAAAGCATGCCCAGACGATCACGCGTCTTTCTTGAGCAAGGGTACGCTCTTCTGGTAGGACTTTCGGTTGCGTATTTCATCCAGTGGCACGGGGGAAGGCTCATGGGTCAGTTTGGTGCCGCGCCACAGCTTCAGGTAATGTCCAAAGAAAGAAGGTCGGTTGGGATCGTCCCTGTCTACAAACTGGTCGAGATACAGCCAGGGAACTTTGGGGTGTTCGTGATGCGCCAGGTGGAGGTTGAAATTCAGGTAAAACGCCTGTATCCACTTGGGTAAGCGATGGTTATGCGCCCCGTGAATGACGTCTCGGACCGAATGCGCGTGGTTGACGTAGTTTTGCGAAGACCAAATGAAACCATGAACCAGATATATGATGAGGTAATTCTGCCAGGCTAGGTCGAAGAGGACAAATAGCAACCCATGAAACCCCACCACAGCCAGGCTCTCCAGTCGGATTTTGGGCAGGGCTTCTTTGTAAAGGCCAGACAGCATTCCCTCGGCCACCAGGTCCAGGCGAAATACCGGAGAGGTAACGATGCGGGGAAATATCAAAAACAGCAAGGTACTGAAAGGAAGGAGGAGGAACTGGGCCCCCAAGCGAAAGGCAGTCAAGGAGATGGACCGCAGGGTCCTGCTTTGATGCTCATAGTGCAGGTCAAACATCTCGTAGTCGGTTCGATTCCGCTTGTGATGTCCGATATGGCATTGCTGGAAGAAGGTAAAGGGCGCCATGAAAAGAATGGAAAGCAGGTTGCCCAGGAGATAATTGAACCGCCTGTTTTCGTGCAAAAGGGAGTGCTCAGCCTCGTGGATCAACGAATACACCGGTACCATGATCAGCCCGAAGGCCAGGGCGACCGGGGCCAGCGCCCAACCAAGGGGCATGCGGGCACCGATGATCAGAAGGGCTATCGAAGAGACCAGCGCCACCAGGGTCAGGACCGTATTGAGGCGCGAAGGAATGGGAAAGGTGGGTTCTTTGGGGGCTTGCATAGGACTTGGGGGTTAAAAAGTGGGAAACCCACTGCTCATGAAAAAGTAAGAAGCGAAACCAGGCTGGCCAACAACTAAAGTCAGGCAAGCCCCTATTTTTGTGGGCAGGGCAGCCCTTTGATTCATTGGTCTGCTACATCTGCCATTTCCCCAGAGGTAAACAGAACCGGCAGCTTGAAGTCGCCGTCCTTGATCTGGCGTTGTTGCTGCAGGGCAGCTCGCAGGTGTATCATTTCTTGGGTAGAGCGGATGTGCAAGGTCAGGGCTCGCAATTGCCCCAGCCGCAGGGCTTGGGCGTAGTAAGGATTTTGGCACAAACCAGCCTCGATTCTCGTGCGAATGGATGCTCGTTTGAGCGAGGGCAAGCCAGGATTCTTGAGTTCCAGGTGTAATTGGTAATGTGGAGCCGCCACCTCTTTACCGGGGCAGACATAAAAACACGTGATCTCCTGTTGGAGCTCTGGAGGCAAAACCTGCCAGGCTCGTAGGACCTGGGCTTCGCTCAGTTTTTCGCCGACCATGTCTGATTGGCGAGCGCCTCTGCCGATAAACCGCAACGCTGGATTTTGTCGATAAAACCCCGTGACTCGCACCAAGTCCCCGCTGGCGTAGCGATAAAGCCCGCCCCCAGTCGTGAAGATCACCTCGTAGGTTTCCCCTTTTTGCAGCTGATGCGCGAGTTGGATGGTATCATCCGCCGTAGCACGGAATTCATAAAAATGTGAGCGCAGGCTCAGCACGGGATCGAGCTGGGGAAGCACCGGAATGGAAGTAATCCCTTCGGTGGCCAGCAGGCCTTTGGGCTGAATCTCTATCTTTCCCAACCGAGCTTGCAGGGCCGGAAGATAAATCGCTGCCTGGGCCTGCGTCCAGCAGCTCACCAATCGGAGGGCGGGAAAGAGGCGGTCCCAGGTAAGTCCCTGTGCCAGATGCGCCAGCAAAAAAGCCCGTCGGCTGGCCTGTCCCCGCCGAGTGCGCCGCAGCCAGGTGAGCAGCGCGGGCGTTTGATGCCGCATAAACTCATCCAGGCGCAGAAAAAAGGTGGGACTCCAAACCGACAGCATGGCGAGCTTGTCTTGCAACAACAGATCCTGGCAGGTCCGGAAATAGAAGGTCTCCGGCCTGGCTTCCTGGCTGAGGGCGGGAGATACGGCCCAAATGCGGCCCAGCAGGTAGCGAGCCAGTGGGTCGAAATAGGCCCCGTCGTTGGCCAGCCCGATCGGAATACCCTGCTCGGTTTGCCGGGCTTGGCGGGTGGCCGGCGAAATCGACCAATAGGAGGGTCCGGTCAGGGCCTGGGGAAACGAGGCATGCAGCGCCGAAATCCACGCCGCTACGCCCCGTTGAAATTCCGCGCGCAAGGTAGCCGTGTAGGGGACCAGTTTGGCCATGGCGGTCGTGCCCGAAGTTTCTTCAAAAGCGGTGAGGGCTTCCGCAGTCAGGACCTGGGACTCCCCGTCCAAGCTTCGGTCTACCCAGGGCTGAATGTCTGTCCAGCGCTGGATGGGCACTTGTTCGGCGTAGCTTTGGTAATCGTGGATCCGGTCAAACCCATGGACCTGGCCAAACTGGGTATTTCGGTTGCGATGAACGTAGCTCTTCAGCAACGCGGTTTGGGTCCTTTCCGGAGCCTGACAAGCGCGCAGGAAGCGCCGGTATTCCGCGCGTTGACTCAAGAGCCAGATTCGGTTGGCGAGCTTGGCAGAAATCATGGCCAGCTGACTGGATGTTTGGTTCCGGCTATGAAATAGCGCTGGGCGATGCCCCGCATGTTGTCCGGCTTCAGCTCCGCAAGGCAGGCCAGTTCGTGGCCCAGGTAAAAGTCCGGGTTTCTGTGTAAAAAGTAGGCGACAGATGCTTTGTTTTGCTTCTGCCAGGTGGAGGCCGCCAGGGCAGGCTTCAGTTGGCCCATGCTGCGAGGGAAGATGATGAGCCCCTTCTCGGGTTTCCAGCAGGCCCCAAACATTTGCCTGGCCACCTGGTCCAGTACTCCCGCCAGCGCAGCGCTTCCCTGTTCGGCCGGATCGGGTAGGTAGGTGTGAAAAAACAAGGGCAGGTACAGGTAGGTGCGGTGTCCCTTGGACATCAAGAACCAGTACCATTTTTTCGAAGGATCCGAGGCGACGATCCGACCTGCGGTGTGCATGCCGCCCCGGATGAACTCCATCGACCCCCAGTAGGCCGGGGAAATGATGGTATCCCCCGAAAAAACGATGTTGTAGGTCTCTGTACCAGTTCCCCTCGGATTGACCGAGAGGGTGGTAAAGCCCTGAATGGTATCCTGCTCATCAACCAGCAAGCCTACCCACTGTTTTTCGACCAGGTCGCTGTAAAATTGGGGGTAATCGACCAGATCGTAGTTGGCCTCCATCAGCTGGTACATCCGGTCCACCTGTGGGGTCAGGAGGTCTTGCTGAAAGCATAGCTGGTAGGTCAGGCGGGTTTGGGTTTGCGTATTGTCCATGGGGCAGTTTTTTATGAATGATGGAAGCATATCCCCTCTTTTTCTACAAGGCCCCCAGTTCCAGATACAGGGGAGCGCTCCGCAGATGCTGGACCAGCTCGTCCACCTTTGCCCAGGAGAAGAGCCAGGCCTGGCTCTGGTAGGCGACGTGGGGGTAGGTCTTGACGACTGGTAAGAGGGGATCACGGGCGTGAAATCCCGCCATGAGCGCATGGTAGTTGCTGCCCCGCAAGGCCTGCAACAGGGTTCGTAGCAGAGCGTCGAACACGTCCCGGCGGTCCCTTTGAATGCAGACTGTGCCTAAAAAAACTGCGAGCAGTTTGGCGCCGACGCGCGGTAGCAGGGGGCGACCTGTAGCCCAGGCCACGGCGTTGATAGCGGGGCGCAGCACCATCAGGCTCCCGCCATAGCCATCGATGTAATACTGCTTGAAGGCATTCTGATCCCAGGCAGAAAGGGTTCCGATGATCTCCTCGCCGTCCAGGGCCACGTAGACATGAGCGGGCTGCAGTCCCTTGAGCAGGCCCGCGACTGGATCCAGGTGCTCGGGCCGGTAGGCCGGAAACAGTTCCCGGTTCTGAGAACCGGCTCGATTCAAAAAAGCAAACCACTGGTCCAACTCCTCCTCCCGCAGACGGCGGACCTCAAAGCCGGGAGAATCGGGTAGGGGATAGGCGCGGCGCAAGCCGATCAGATGGGTGTGGTAATCCCCTAGGGCATAGGCCTTGGGCAGCCCCGCCCGCCCAGACAGCAGGAGTCTTTCCGCCGATCCATTGCCGTCCGTGAGCATCATCAGGTCCCATTTACAAGCGGAGGCAGCGTGTACCTTCTTCAGCCCGCGCATAAACTTGATGAAGGTAAAAGAGCCGCGGTGGGCCTGGTCGATACGGAAGCTGCTGAGATAGCCCATTGGCTGCACCTCGCCGTTGATGTAGCCATTTTTCAGGGCACGCACCGCCATGCCCACCAGTTGGTTCTGGTCCTGATACCGGGCCAAGGAGACGTTGAGATGCGTCCCTTCCACCACCGTTCCCGCCATAAAATCCGGTTCGCGCTCGTAGCGCACCCGGATCATGCCCTCCGGGGTGTTTTCCCGCAAGATGCGTTTCAATTCCGCATCATGGGTGCGGTCGGCACGTTCTATGACGATTCTGGACATGATCCCAAGAGCCTGTTTGCAGTGCCTACGCTTCTTGTCCTACCTCTACGGCTTCGGCCACCGGCAGTAGATCGCCCTCAAACATGGGATCTCCCAGGGGATAGCCGTCCCGTTGGCTGCCTTCACCGCGCAGGATCAGGTTGATGATCCAGTAATTGACAAGCATGAAGGGGGTTTGGGTATTGACAAAGTTGGCCATGCGGTAAAAAATGGACCGGAGGCTGTAGAAGGCCCGCCGGGCCTTGAAGCATTCCCGGGTAATGACCTCGCCAGGGAGTTTGGTATGGAAAGGCAACTGGCCGTAGGCATATCGCTCGTCCAGCCACCATTTGTCATACTTCAGCTTTCCCTCGGCTTTTAGCTGCGCGTACAAAGGTGTGCCTGGAAAAGGCGTCAAATGGTTGAAAGCTGCGATGAAAATCTTGTTTTTGATGCAAAATTCGGTGGTCTCACGGAAGGTCTCCAGGCTGTCGTGGTCGTAGCCAAAAACGAAAGTCGCATAGAGCCGAATGCCAAATTTGTTCAGCTGCTCGATGGCTTTGGTAAAACCGCCCCGTTGGTAGTTGAACTTCTTGTCCATGGCGTCAAGGTTGGCCTGGTGGAGGGACTCAAAGCCGATCAGCACCCCCTGACAGCCGCTATCTTTCATCGTTTGCAGCAAGTCGTCGTCGTAGGTCATGTTGATGCTGGCCTGGCTGACCCATCTGATTCCCAGGGGTTTGAGCGCCTCATAAAAACGCTTGGCTTCCTTGGGAGCGGCGACGCTGTTGTCATCCACGAAAAAATAAAGCGCATTCGGCTCATTGATTTCGCGAATCTCCTCTAGGATGGTTTCGGTGCAGCGTCGGTTGACGGAGCCTTCAAAGAAACTGGTGACCGCACAGAAGTTACACTTGAAAATGCAACCTCGGGAGGCTTCGACCAGACGGATTTTCAGGTATTTTTTGCCCTGAAAAATAGAGCGGTCCGGTTTGATATGGCCCATGTCTGACCGGCCCATCTGGCGATAGAGGCGCTGCATGTTGCCTCGCTGAAAATCCGTAATCACCTGGGGCCAGATTTGTTCGGCTTCGCCCACGACCACGGCCTCGGCATATTGCATAACCTCTTCTGGCACCAGCGTCGCGTGAAAGCCACCCATCGCTACCGGTACCCCTCTGCGGCGGTATTCCGTGGCAATCTGATAGGCGCGCTTGGCCGTGTAGGTTTCGATGCTGATGGCGACCAGGTCCGTAGGCTCGTCGTAGGGAATTTTTTCCATCCGGTCGTCGTAGAAGGCCAACTCTACCTCATCCGGAGTAAGAGCGGCGAGATAGGCGGCTGGCAGCGGTTCCATTTGCCAGGATTTGATGTAGTCCTTGCCGACTTGTCGGCCGATGCAGGGGTGTATGATGGTCAGTTTCATATGAGTCCGCCTTGGCAGTTGTAAAATCTGGTCAGGTTAAAAGCGTAGAAGCGGTAGCCAAAATTGGCAGCCAGAATGGTGGGCAGATCGGGC
>CAZIVQ010000192.1:0-6995 GCA_964542415.1 uncultured Bacteroidia bacterium
TTTCGCGGGACAAGTCTGGGACCCGCCTCTGGAGGGGAAAAAAGGCTGAGTTTAGCGAGTCGAAGATCCCGGTGAAACCGTGGGCTAAATGAAGGCTTTTTGACGCAGTACCGAGGAAAAAGGGCAAGTTTAAATGGGTTAGAATTTAGTTCCGCAAGCACTAGGGTCAATGTTTTAGGTTGGCTTATTCTGAATGGAAAAGGAAAACTTAGTAACAATTCAAGAATAACCTACCGGTTTTCAATATGAGGCAAAAAGTACAAGTCCCTGTCCATCAAGTGTTTTCTTTGCGCCTTTGCGTTTTGGCGTGAAAAATTGGAGCAGGTTATTCTTGGCGTCTTACTTATTTCTCGATCGTTACTAAACTTCAAAGGCCGCAATCACTTTTAGCTCGATGGCAATGGGCGTAGGCAAGCGATTGACTTCGACCGTGGTGCGGCAGGGCAAATTGTCTTGAAAATAGTCGGCGTAGATGCGGTTGAAGGTAGCAAAATCACGTTGCATATCGGTCAGGAAAACGGTCACATCTACGATCTGCTCCCAGTTGGCCCCGGCGGCTTCGAGGATGTATCGCACATTGTTAAATACCGCGTGGCACTGCGGTTCGATGTCATAGTCAATGACCTCGCCGACTTCGTTGGTTTGCGTACCAGGGATGTGGCTTTGGCCCCGCTGCCGGGGCCCCACTCCAGAAAGAAACAGCAAATTACCGACCCGGCGGGCATGAGGGTAACGCCCGACGGGTTCGGGCGCACGATGGTCGTCGTGGATGGGGGTAGACATAATAAAAGGAAAGGAAAAAATATTTTTCTTGTGGAAAAAGGGGCAGGCATTTTTGGCGCGAGAAAAGACTTTGTTTAGTTTTGCACTGATTTAAGGGCTTCCCATTTCAGGTGGGGATCACGCAAAAGTTCTTTAATTTTTTTGCTACGGACAAGTTCGGGGTGAAGGTATATGAGCATGTATGCCGCTACGTCACTTTGTCTTAGTAAAGGATCAAAAATAACCTGTTCCATCATTTGCTTTTTTCCGATGCCTCAGCGTCATAAAGCCCTCAGATAGGACCCTATCCTTCGGTTTTATTCCTTGGGTCATCAATAAATAGCTGTCTGCTGGTGCGGCTTATTTTCTCTCCTTTACTTAAAAAAATCGCAAAAGAATTTGCACACCTCTTTCTTTTGCTTATTTTTGCGCTCCCTTGCGTTATTGTAAGGTAATTGTCCTGTAGTATAACTGGTAGTACAGCAGATTTTGGTTCTGTTAGTGGGGGTTCGAGTCCTCCCGGGACAACAAGCTCTATGTCATCGCAGGTTAAAATATTTTCGGGTTCTTCTTCCCGGTACCTGGCGGAGAAAATATCAGACTTCTTCGGTTCACCACTCGGTAAGGTAGACCTCGCTGTCTTTATTGACGGGGAGATGCAAATCTACTACGAGGAATCGATCAGGGGGTCTGATATTTTTATTGTGCAGTCTACGTTTCCGCCGGCAGATAACCTCATGGAGCTGTTGCTTATGACCGATGCCGCCAAGCGCGCATCTGCGAATCAAGTAGTGGTGGTTATCCCCTACTACGGCTATGCCCGGCAAGACCGCAAGTTCAAGTCCCGGGTTTCGGTCGGAGCAAAGTTGGTTGCCAACTTGGTGACTGCTGCCGGCGCAGATCGAGTGGTGACGATGGACCTGCATGCAGGTCAGATCCAAGGCTTTTTTGACATTCCGCTGGACCACCTCGACGCCTCGGCGGTGTTTGTTCCTTATCTGAAAAGCCTCAAACCGGGCCCTTTGTGCATTGCTTCGCCGGATATCGGCGGATCTGCCAGGGCTCGTCGTTACGCCAGCTACCTCAATGCCGAGCTGATCATCGTAGACAAGCACCGTGAACGACCCAATGAGGTCGCCCACATGCAGGTGATCGGGGAAGCCAAAGACAAGCACATTGTCTTAGTAGATGACATGGTGGATACGGCGGGCACCATTTCCAAGGCGGCTGACCTGCTAATGGAAGAAGGAGCCCTTTCGGTGCGGGCCATTGCTACCCATCCAATTTTGTCTGGTCCGGCTTACGAGCGGATTGCAGCTTCCCGGTTGGAAGAATTGGTGGTGACGGATACCATCCCTCTCAAACAAGAGCACGAGAAGATCAAGGTGCTATCTATTGCCCCGGTCTTCGCTAAAGCGTTTAGGAAAATTCACAATTTCGAGTCGATTAGTTCACTTTTTATATAATCAAGGAGATGAGAACGACGGAGATAGCCGCTAAGCGGCGAGAAACCTTGGGCAAAACCAGCACCAAGAAAATTCGCAAGGAAGAACGGGTACCCGGCGTAATCTACGACGGTGACAATCCTATCCATGTGACCTTTGACTACAAAGCGGCCAAGAAATTGCTTTACACCCCGCATACCTACATCGTGAAGGTGACGGTCGATGAGGATGCTCCGGTCGAAACCCTCATTCGGGAGTCGCAATTTCACCCGGTGACTGAAAATATCCTGCATATTGACCTAATGAAGGTTACCCCTGAGAAGGAAGTCGTGCTCTCTCTACCCATCAATTTCACGGGCAAGGCCGAAGGCGTAGCCAAGGGCGGGCGTTTGGTGACCAAGCTTCGTCGCTTGAGCGTAAAAGGAGTGCCATCAGAGATGCCTGAAGCTATCACCATCGACGTGACCAAGCTCGACTTGGGCGGGACCATCAAGGTCGGCAACGCAGAGATCGTCGAAGGGGTACGGGTGATCACCCCGGCCTCGGCGGCTGTAGCTTCGGTAGAGGTTCCGCGTGCCATGCGGAGTGCCAAGGAAGCCGCGACCAAGAAAGAAAAGTAGGCCGCAGTTTCGCTTTTCGACTAGTTTTTAGGTACCTGAACCAATCCTGTTGGCCACAACGGGATTGGTTCTTTTTTTTGTTCCCCAAGCACGCTGAAATTAGGTTTGCCATTTGACCGGGGCCGGATTACGCGCTCAGCCAGCACACCGTCCGGAAATCCGGCCCAGCAAATCCTATTTTGCTCTCCTTTTTTCCTTCCATGAAATACTTGATCACCGGCCTCGGAAACATAGGCCCAGAATACGCAGAGACCCGGCACAACATCGGCTTTAGGGTAGCAGACCGGCTGGCAGAAAAGCTTGGGGTAAGTCCCGTCCCGGACCGCTACGCTTCGATCGCTACCGGCAAGTATCGCGGCCGGACCCTGGTGCTTGCCTGGCCAGCTACCTACATGAACCTCAGCGGCAAGGCCGTGCGCTATCATCTCGAAAACCAAAAGCTCGACCGCAGCCGCCTGCTCGTCATCACCGACGACATTGCCCTGCCTTTTGGGCGGCTCCGCCTCAAACCCAAAGGCTCTGATGGCGGTCACAACGGGCTCAAACACATCCAAGAGGTGCTGGGCGGCAGTCAATACCCGCGCCTGCGCGTAGGCGTGGGGGATGATTTTCCTCCAGGCCAGCAGGTAGACTATGTGCTCTCACCATTTTCGGCGGAAGAACAAGCGAAACTGCCCGCACTCCTCGACCGCTGTGTGGAAGGAATCCTTTCCTTCGTCTCCATCGGCATTGAGCGCAGCATGAATGAAGTAAACCGAAAGTAGGCCCTCTTAGGAACGCTTCGAAAATAACTTTATATTATTGCTTGAGCTTCCCGACGAGCCAGGATCCATGATTTGCACGAATCATCCCGGTATACCGGGACGCCTTCGACCTGCGTCAGGCAACCCTCGCATAGCCCGCTATGCTATGCTCGGCTTTCCTTCCTTGACTCCCGAGGAGCCGGGAAAGGTCTGCACAAGCTCTGATAAGTTATTTCCTCAGCGTTCCTTAAAGCTGATTGAGCAGCCAGTCGGAGGTGAAGTTCAGCACCGCTTTGGCTTCGGCCTCGTTGTGCAACTCGTGGTAGAGCCCGGGCCAGCTTTTCCAGGTGAGGAGCTGTCCAGCGCGACGAGCCAGCTCCTCGCTGGCAGAATAGGAGGTGATCGGGTCGGCATCGCCGTGCATGAGCAGCAGCGGTAGCTTCAGCTCCTGGATGTGGTCTTGGGTGTATTCGCCGCCAGCCAGTGCGCCGAGAAACATAACCGGGCTGATCAGGTCGTGGACCAGGGGATCATTGCGGTATTTTTCCACCTCCCCGGGCAGATGAGACAGGCCCGTGGGGTCGAGCTTGGAAGACTGGGTGTAGGCAGAATAAATCCGCAACATGACCTTGGAAAGGAACACATCCACTGGGGAAGGGCTGAAGGCTAGTTCCAATAAAGGCGAAGACATGATCCCACCGGCTAAGTTGGGGGTGTCTGGACGCCGGAGGAGAAAATTGCCCACCAGGTTGCCCCCCAGGCTTTGGCCAAAAAGAAAAATGGGCGCATCTGGGTACAGCCTGCGGGCTTCAGCCAGCAAGCCTTCGATGCTGTCGAGCATAGCTTCATAGCTAGGGGTATGTCCTTTTTTGAACGGGGTACGCCCATGACCGTAGTTGTCATGGCCCAAGACCGCCAAGCCATGCTGGCGAAAGTGGTTGGCTACGTGGTGGTAGCGGCCGATGTGCTCGCCATGTCCATGAACGATGGCGAGGACCGCTTGGGGCGAAGGCTCTGGCCAATGCAGGCCATAGAACTTCTGTGCCCCAAGCACAAATTGGAACTCTTTACTTGCCATAAGTAGAGGAAGATCAGCCCGGAAAGGATGATCTCAGGGAAATTTTAATGGGGTGAACAGGGGGTGAAAAAGACTTTGCATTCTAATCATGAGCCTTTAATTTAAAGGCCTGCAGGAGCTTTTCCAAGATGATTTTTAGCATATTAAGCGTCTCTGGAGGGGAAGCAATCACAAAAAATATTTTGGTTCATTAAACTTTGGGGCTGCCGGGGTTTCCCTATTCCGTAAGAAAGAGGCAGTCCATTTCCGTGACTACCCCCTTCCTACCGACCGGCTTACTCGCTTTGTTCATTTACAGCCACCTCGTTATGCGCACGTTTTTACCCGTTTGTCTCAGCCTCTGGCTGAGCAGTCTTTGCCTACCTGTCCCAGCTCAGGTCTACGACGACTACTTGGGCGCTGGCCAAAACCAAGGCATCACCGTCACCACCAGCGATGGCGACGGAGAGCCGACCCTGAGCGGGGCGGGCATTCAGCCTGACTTCTATGCGGCTTCTCGTTTTTTGAGTCAGGCGAGTTTTGGGGCCAATTATGAAACCATTGAGCGGGTAGCACAGATGGGCTATGAGGCTTGGATAGACGAGCAGGTTGCCTTGCCGCGTGGCTCTTACCTCGACACCACCACGATGATCTGGGAGCATTTCAAGCAGGCCTACATCAACCAGTGGGGCGCAGCTGCGATCGAAGGTAACCCCAATGTGCTGCCGCTCTTCATTTATTTTCGGATGGCCTGGTGGCACCAAACCATGACCGGCGCAGATCAACTCCGGCAACGGGTGGCCCTGGCGCTGAGTGAAATCCTGGTCATCTCTGAAAAATCTGAACTTGACATCAGCGCCTTCGGCTTGGCCAGCTACTATGATGTGCTCTACGAGCACGCCTTCGGCAACTATCGCGACCTACTCCGCGACGTGACCCTGCATCCGGCCATGGGCTTTTACCTCGACCACCTCAACAACCCCAAGGCCAACCCCGCGCTCAACCAATTTCCCGACGAAAACTACGCCCGCGAGGTGATGCAGCTCTTCACCGTCGGCCTCTACGAACTCAATCCCGACGGGACCCGGGCACAGGATGCCAATGGCGAAGACATACCCAGCTACAGCAATGACGACATCCGCGAGTTTGCCAAGGTCTTCACCGGCCTGGGGCCGGCTCAGTACTACTGGCCCTGGCAAGATTACAGTGCCGTGCCCGTCATTTGGGGGAATAACAACAACGGCAACGCAGCTACGGTGAACCTGACCTTGCCCATGCAGATGTTCAGCGCCTGGCACGAGCCCGGCCCCAAATACCTGCTAAACGGGCAAGTGGTTCCGGCGGGGCAGACGGGCATGCAAGACATCGAAGATGCTGTGGACAACCTCTTCAGCCATCCCAATGTGGGGCCTTTCATCGGGCGGCAGCTGATCCAGCGGCTGGTGAAGTCGAATCCCAGCCCGGCCTATATCTCCCGGGTGGCGGCGGCCTTCGCCGACAATGGCCAAGGCGTACGGGGCGACATGAAAGCCGTGATCAAGGCGGTGCTGCTCGACCCCGAAGCCCGCGATTGCAGCTGGCTCGCTGACCCGAGCAGCGGCAAGTTGCGCGAACCCCTGGTACGAGCCATCAACCTCTTCAAAGCTTTTGACCTTAGCAATGCTTCCGGCCGCTATTGGAACCTCGGTTTCGGGCTGGAGCGCTTCATTTTCCAGCATGTGCTGGCCTCGCCCAGCGTATTCAATTTTTACCTACCCGACCATCAGCCCAATGGCCCCATCGCCGATGCGGACCTGGTGGCCCCTGAGTTTCAAATACACAACTCCCGCACGGCGGTGGATTATTTCAATTACATGTATTTCTCCCTGCTGCAAGACTACTACATGGACATTGCCACCACTTCCAGCACCCAGAACGTTGGTCAACCCGACTGGGACAATACCTTGCCCCAAGATCAGGTGCTGCTCGACCTGAGCGACGAATTGGCCCTGACCGGCGATGTGGTTGCCCTGATCGACCGGCTGGACATGATCATGGCCGGGGGGGCGCTGACCGAGGCCAGCAAGCAAACCATCGCGCAGGCGATCCAGCCTTTCGCCATCGACCCGCCGGTGGCGGTCAAGGTCGCGCTCTACCTCATGGTCCTTTCGCCTGATTATAATATCCGGAAATAGGGAAAATAAGGGGTAAGGGAATAGGGCTTGAGATGAACGATAGGCGATGTGGAGATAAGCGATAAGCGACAACACACCTCCGCGCCTTTCTACGCCCTGCTTGGAAAAAACCTTCCGGTTTCTCCGGAATCCACGATCTGCGAACTCTGCGAAACCTTGGCGCCCTTGGCGTTAAAAAAATCGAAATCAACATG
>CAZIVQ010000193.1:0-6973 GCA_964542415.1 uncultured Bacteroidia bacterium
AAAGGGGCTGTCCGGGCGCAGCGGCTTCGAGGTAAACCCGCAGGTAGCGGTCAAAGTAAGCCGCCGTGCCCATGTCTTGCATGGCCGCAGGGCAGGTGAAGAGGCGCTGCCCCGGAGCTAAGTAGGGGGAAAAGGCCTCGATGGCCTGGAGTTTGTCCTGATCGCGGGCAGGCTTGCCAAACTGCTGGACGGCAAAGCCCAAACCAACGAGGCCAAGCAGCAGGGCCAGCCCCATTCCCCAAACAAAGCTGCGGCGTGACCAGGAAAAATGTAGCGCCCGCAACCACGACAAGCTGTAAGTGGCGGCCGCAAGGGCGTAAAGGGGCAAGCTCGGCAGCAGGTAGAAGTGGCGCTGTTTGGTGCTCAGCATGATCGGCAGGGAAGCCGACAGGGCCAGCAGCAGCCAGGCCAGGGCCTGCCGGTTTAGCCCCGGCAGCGGCTTAGGAGACCGGCCCCAGAGGCGGAGGCCAAGCCGCAACAGCAATAGCAGCAGCAGCACCGGAGCCAGTTCGGTGGCCAGCATGGGCAACAACGCGAAGCGGCCGAGGGGGACGGCGAGGACGGTAGACTCCCGGGTGCCTACTAGCGCCCGCCCGACCTGCTCCTGCAAGTAGAAGGCCATGAAATCTACGGCCGGAGCATGGAGGCTAAGCAAGGTGACCATGAGGATCAGGCTGCCCAGCGTGATGGCAGTCAGTAAGCCCGCCTTTTTCCATTCGATGGCCCTGTTCTGCCCTTGGCCCCAGGCCCAAAGCAAGCAAAAAACCAGTGGATAGAGCCCCACGGGGCCTTTGGTGAGAAACGCGAGGCCCACCGCCAGGCCAGCCAGGGCCGCCCAAAGCCAGGCGAAGCGGCGATGGGCTTGCCAGGCCAGCAAACCCAATCCTACCGCCAGCAAGTCGAAAGCCGTCATGCCTAATTCCAGAAGATTGTTGGGGTAGGCCCACATCACCACGGGGCTGAGGTACCAGCACAGCACCGGCCACCAGGCATAGCCAGGCAAGCTCGCGCCCAAAGGCCGGAGGCTCAGCCGCCATAGCCACGCCAGCAAGGCGATCGTCAGGCTGAGGAACAGCAGGCAGCAGATTTTTTCTACATAAAATCCATTGCCCAGCAGGCGGAACAGCAGGGACTCCAGGCCAAAAAACAGCGGGGGATGCTCCGCAAAGAAAGGGGTGCCCGGATCGAAGGGAGAGGTAGGCCCCAGGTAGACCGGCGCCCAGAAACTGCCAAGGTCCACGGCGAGGTTGCGGGCCAAGGTGGCGTAGACCATGCCGTCGAAAAACATGCCCTGGATAAAGGTGCGGGGCAGAAACAAGCAGGCAAGCAACGCCAGCAGCAGGCTCCAGGCTAGCAAATGGAAGCGGGAGAGGGAGTGCATGAGAAAAGGCCCTTGGGGGCCGCAAAGGTAGACCAAGAAAGCTTGGTGGCCAAACGCACCGGCCGCGCCTGAGTCACCTCTTTGAATAAAGCCGGCTTACGCCTCAATCCCGCCTACAGGCCAGAGATTCGGCCCAGCAAACCTTATTTCGCTCCGCGCACTTCCCGGAAAAACCCCAGGCGACAATCTGACAGGATCTCAGGGCCGGGTACTGCAACATTTTTATTACCTTTAGCCGGTAATTTCGTAACGGCAAGGCGGACCTACCACTACGGTAGGAAACCCTTCGATTTTTTGTCTCAAACTAAGCGAAAAGCATTTATGGCAAAAGCATATGATGTGATCGTCATCGGGAGTGGCCCCGGTGGCTACGTGGCCGCCATCCGGGCCGCCCAACTCGGACTCGATACGGCCGTGGTCGAAAAAGAATCCCTCGGGGGAATCTGCCTCAACTGGGGCTGTATCCCTACCAAAGCCCTGCTGAAAAGCGCCGAGGTGGTCGAATACCTGCAACACGCCGATGACTACGGCATCAGCGTCGACAAATTCGAGCACGATTTCGGGGCGGTGGTCAAGCGCAGCCGGGGCGCAGCCGACAAGATGAACAAGGGGGTGAGTTTTTTGCTGCGGAAAAACAAGGTCGATGTCCTGACCGGCCATGGCAAGGTGAGCCCCGACAAGCGCGTAGTGGTTAGTAGCGAAGATGGCAAGAGCACTTCTTATGAGGCCAAGCATATCATCCTCGCCACCGGCGGCCGGGCTCGCAGCCTGCCGAGTATGCCCATCGACGGCAAGAAGGTGATCGAGTACCGCAAGGCCATGACCCTCGAAAAGCAGCCCAAGTCTATGATTATTGCAGGCTCAGGCGCAATCGGGACGGAATTTGCCTATTTCTACCACACCATGGGCACCGAGGTGACCGTGGTCGAATACCTCGACCGCATCCTGCCCCGGGAAGATGAGGAAGTTTCGGCGCAGATGGCCCGCCTCTACAAAAAGAAAGGCATGAAGATCATGACCAGCACCGAAGTCACCGGAGTAGATACCTCCGGCGAGGGCGTGGTCGCCACCATCAAGACCAAGAAAGGGGAGGAAAAGCTCGAAGCCGACATCTTGCTTTCAGCCGTGGGCGTGGTCGCCAACATCGAAGACATCGGCTTGGGCAATCTCGGCATCAAGACCGAAAAGGGCCTGGTCGTAGTCGATGAATTCTATCACACCAACATTGAAGGCATCTACGCCATCGGGGACATGATCCCGGGACCGGCCCTGGCCCACATGGCTTCCCACGAAGCGTTGGTTTGCGTGGAGAAGATCGCCGGAAAAGACGTCGAGCCTATCGACTACGGCAACATTCCCAGCTGTACCTACTGCCAGCCGGAAGTGGCCTCGGTCGGCATGACCGAAGCCCAGGCCAAAGAAAAAGGCTACGAGTTGAAAGTGGGTAAATTTCCCTTCTCAGCTTCGGGCAAGGCCACGGCCACCGGCAAAACCGATGGCTTTGTAAAAGTCATCTTCGACGCCAAGTATGGGGAGTTCCTCGGCTGCCACATGCTGGGGGCCAATGTGACCGATATCATCGCGGAGGTGGTGGTCGCCCGCAAACTCGAGACCACCGGTCACGAGATCATCAAGGCGGTTCACCCCCACCCTACCATGTCCGAAGCGGTGATGGAAGCCGCCGCAGCGGCCTACGACGAGGTGGTACACCTCTAATAAAACGACATATTGGGCCGAGTGCCTGCGTGAGGTCTTGACCTTGCGCAGGCTTTTTTAATGGGGCTTGTTTCAGAGTGAAACAACTTTGTACCGCTCTGGAACAGCTCCCCTAGGCGACCAGGACGCAGGGGGAAGCTTGTTGCTTGGTTTTCAGCTTGTTAGCCAGCTGGAATGCTTGTTGCACCGCTCCGGGCGTGAATCCAGGTCGCCTTTGGCCTGCCCAACTGGTCTATTCTTAGCCGCTCATCACAAATTTTTCGCTTATGCTCCGTCTTCAGAAGGTTTCCAAATATTACCGCAATGGCCTGCAAAAGACCTACGTCCTCCACCAGATCGACCTGAGTGTCGAAGAAAGAGAATTCGTCACCATCATGGGCCCGAGCGGCGCGGGCAAGTCGACCTTGCTCAACCTGCTGGCGCTGCTGGAAACGCCTACTGAAGGCGAGTACTTCTTCCAAGACTGGCTACCCATAAGTTCAACGAGCGCAAGAAATCCGACCTGCATAAGCACCACATCGGCTTTGTGTTTCAGGCCTATCACCTGATCGACGAGCTGACGGTCTACGAGAACATCGAAACGCCCTTGATCTACCAAAAGATCAAGTCCTCGGAGCGCAAGGGCATAGTGGCCGAAATCCTGGATCGTTTCCAGATCGTGGCCAATAAGCTTCCTCGACCCCACTAGGGGTCGGATTGAACCGTGTTTTGAGGGGAGTTACCGGTATCTGACCCCTACTAGCGGGGTCAAAGAATTACCTGATCTATTGGCTACAGGTATCCAACCCCTAGCGGGGTTAGCTGGGTGCATTTGGCACCCAGCATGGCCACGCAATCCTGACCCCAGGGGGGTCACATATTTGTAGCCAAAAGGCTAATGAGCTTCCTCGACCCCGCTAGGGGTCGGATTGAGCCGTATTTTGAAGGGAGGTACCGGTATCTGACCCCTAGCGGGGTTAGCTGGGTGCATCTGGCACGCGAATATTCTCCCCGTAGGATGACAGCCCACCTAGCATACTCACGGAGATATCCGACCGATCGCGTAATGGTCGCCAGGTCTCCGACCTATGCGCTTTGGGTCGGGGACCCTGCGAAAAACCGCTGCGCTTCAGAGAAGCTGGCGAGCATTTAAGTTTAGCTGTCACAAGCAGTCCCCCCCATCCCACGCCCGTTACAAACCGGACGGAGGGGGGCTTACCCAAATAGCTTCCCAAAGAGCCCTTTTTTCTTCTCCTCAATCTTAAACCCCGCTTCCTCGACCGCGGCCATGATGGCCTGCGGAGCCAGCGACTCGGTTTCGACCGTGAGGATTTTGTCGGGATTGTCGGTATCGACCTCCCAAGCCTGGATGCCTTCGACGGCTTCGAGCTTGGGGGTTACGGTAGCGATGCAGCCGCCGCAGTTGATGTTGGTTTTGAATTGATAGGTCATGTTGGGGAAATGAGAGATGAGAGATGAGAGATGAGAAATGAGATTAGCGATGGGGCGATGGACGATAAGCGACAAGCGATAGGCGATGGGCGACAAGCGACAAGCGATAGGCGATTCCCCTCGATTACCCATATACCCTACCCCCTTACACCCTACACCCCTATTCCCTTTTTTCCCTATTCCCTCCCCCCTATCGCAGCTTCTTCACTTTCAGGCGCAGCGAATTGCCTACGACGATGACGTCTGAGAAGGCCATAGCGAGGGCCCCGATGATGGGACGCAGGTAGCCAAAGGCCGCAGCGGGGATGGCGAGAACATTGTAGAAAAACGCCCAGAAGAGGTTTTGCTTGATGGTTTTTACGGTGTGGGTGCTCACCCGGTGCAGTTCAGGCAGCAGGGAGAGGTTTTCTTTGAGGAGAATGACCTGGGCAGATTGGATCGCGACCTGGGTGGCGTTGCCGAGGGAAATGCCCACGGTGGCGCGCACCAGCGCCGGCGCATCATTCACGCCATCGCCGACCATGGCGGTGGGCTTTTCGGCAGAAAATTGCTCGATCAGGGCCAGCTTCTCCTGCGGCAGCTGCTCACCATAGACGGTCTCAATGCCGAGCTCACGGGCCAGCGCTTCGCACTTCTCGCGGCGGTCGCCGCTAAGCAGCACGGTCTCGATGCCTTTTTCCCGAAAAAAAGCCACCATCTCCGCTGCGCCTTCCCGGGCTTCATCGGCCAGATCGAGGGTCGCCCAGAGTTCCCCGTCGCGCAGCAGGTAAAGGCTGTGGCTGTCGTCTGCGGTCAGGCCCTGCGCCAAGCGAAAGGAACCCAATTGGTACTGATGCCCGGCCTCGTCCTGTCCGACCAGCCCTACCCCTTTGGTTTCGGAAACCTGGGCGAGGATGGCCGGCTCGGTAGCTGCCAATTCTTCCACCAGCGAGCGAGCGATGGGATGGGATGAATGCTGCTCCAGGCCCCGGATGACGGCCTTGGCCCCGACTTCGTCGCCATCGGTCACGTTGAGCTGGCCGATACGAAAGCGGCCCGTGGTGAGGGTGCCGGTCTTGTCAAAGACCACCCGCCGGATGCCGGCAAACAGTTCCAGCGTCCGCCCGCCTTTAATCAGCATGCCCTGCTTGGAGGCCCGGCCGATGCCGACTACGACTGCCGTGGGCGTAGCCAGGCCCATGGCACACGGACAAGAAATCACCAGCACGGCCACGCTGTGGATGATGGCGGCCTGCATGGCGAGGTCAAAGACAAAATAGCTGAGCAAAAACGTCAGCAGGGCGATGCCCACCACCGCCGGCACAAAAATGGCGCTCACCTTGTCAGCCAGCTGCTGGATCTCGGGCTTGTCGGCCTGGGCCTTCTTCACCAAGTCGATGATCTGGGAGAGCATGGTGCCTTTGCCGACGGCTTCGGCGCGCATGCGCAGCGAACCATCGACTACCACCGTACCCCCGATCACTTTGCCCCCTTCGGTACGGCTCACTGGCAGGCTCTCCCCTGTAAGCATGGACTCGTCCAGCTCCGCCTGCCCGCTGACCACCACCCCATCGACCGGCACTTTGTCTCCGGTATTGAGCTGGAGCAGGTCGCCGGGAGCGATGTCTTTGACCGCTACTGGTTCCAAGCTTTCTTTCCCCTCCCTTTCCACGATCCGTGAGGCCAGCTGCGGTTGGAGCTTGGTGAGGTCTTTGACCGCGGTGGTGGTGCGCTGCACCGCCCGATGTTCCATCACGTTGCCCAGCAGCACAATGGTGATGATGCTGGCCGCGGTTTCGTAGAAGAGAAAATCGGGTCCTTTGGCGGCAAGGGTGCCATAGAGGCTGTAGCCGAAGGCCGCTGTAGCTCCCAGGGCAATGAGGACGTCCATGTTGGGGACGCCGGTCTTGAGCGAACTCCAGGCGCTGCGGCCAAAGTGATACATCCCCAGCAGGTAAACCGGCGTAGCCAAAGCCAACTGTACCCAGGGATTGTGCAGCAGGTGCCAGTCAAGGAACATGTGCAAGAGCAGCGGGAAGGTAAAGACCAGGCTGATCCAGAAGAACCTTTCTACCTGGCTCATGCCCGTTTCTGCCGCGCCTCCATCGTCGACCACTTCGAAGCCCAACCGCTCAATGCCTTTTACCAGTTGAGGCAGGCGACGCTCTTCGGCCAGGTTGAATTGCACTTCTCCGTTGCTGAAATCGACCAGAATATCTTCCAGGCCTTCTTTTTGCAGGTATTTATGAATCCCCAACGCACAATTGGTACAGGTCATGCCTCTGACATTGAGCGCTACCGGCGTGGTGGGGGAAAGGGTGGCTGGTTCTGGGGTATTCATGAGAAAGTTAAGGATTAAGCTTCAGGGCTTTTCAGGCAAATGGATTGAACGGAAAAGCCCCCAGGTACGTTGGGGCAAACATAACAAATTCCTAATTTGATCCCTAGCGAGAAGCTCTTCCGGCC
>CAZIVQ010000194.1:0-2661 GCA_964542415.1 uncultured Bacteroidia bacterium
CATTGGCGGACGGGCTGACCTTGCAGCATTATGGCGCTTTTGCCGGCTGTGCGGGCCTGACCGCCCTCAAGGCCCGCATCGCTGCCGAGCAGCCCTGGGCCAACCGATGGGGCATCCACGTGATGATGTCGCAAAACCCTGCCGGAGAACTGGTCATCGGCGATTCGCACGAATACGGTTCCGGGCATGGCCCTTTTCTCCAGGAAGAAATCGACGCCTACATCCTCAGCTACCTGCACCAATTTGCTCAAATGCCCGCCCCGGAAATCGTGGCGCGTTGGCACGGCATCTACAGCAAGCGCACCGACGGCGGCGGCTACCTCTACGAGCAACCGGACCCGGGCGTACACCTGCTCACCGGGGTCGGCGGCGCGGGGATGACCCTGAGTTTTGGGGTGACGGCGGCCATGCTTGAAGGCCGCCTAGAGAGAGGATGAGGCTAAGCTTCGGCTTCCCCACTTGGTTCGAGGAAGAAGTAGATGACCAGGTAGGTGACCGGCGTTTTTTGCTGGTTGATGGGGACGTGGGGCAGGTTGCCGTCAAAAAAGAGCGAATCGCCTTCGCGCAGGTCCAGCACCTGGTCCTGGAGGTGATATTTAAGGTCGCCGGAGATGAGGTAAAGGAATTCGTAGGCTTTGGTCGATACCAGCGGGCGGCGGTTGCCGGGCTCAAGGGTGACGAGAGAAATCTGAAAGGAATTCACCTCCACTTCAAAGGGATATTCGAGGATGGCGCGATAGTCGAAGCCCACGGCTGATTCCTCCTTGACATAGCTGGCATAGTTTTCTTTGCGAATGAGGATGTAACCGCTGAAGCTGTCATCCCCGTTGATTTCGGCAAAGAAGTCATGGGGCTCAATCTCCAACACCCGGATCAGCTCCATGAGCTTGGGGATGGTAGGAATGATGCGGCCATTCTCGATTTTGGAGAGCAGGGCGGTGCTCATGTGGGCTTGCTCAGCCAATTGCACCAGACGCAAAGACTTGGCTTTGCGCATCTCCCGGATTTTGGAGCCAATCCGGTGAATGACATGGTTTGAGGTGAATTCCATGAATTAACAACCGTCGCCTGACGGCCAGATGAGTTAACAGCGAAAAGATGAGGCCAAGGTAGTGAAAAATGGCTACTTGTGTGGCTTGCATGGCCTGATGGAGAACGAATCAACGGGTAAGTTTACCCGGTCAAAGTTCTGCTTGGGGACGATATTTGTTGCTATTTTCTTCAGGTGAAACTATCAGGAGTTTTAATTACCTTCCTTTTCTCCTGAGATGAAGGAGGACCTGAAAGCTGCGCGGGGGTGTGTTAGGGCAAGGTTAAGAATCGGGAGAAAGCTTAACAAAAGCTTTACCTCAGAAAAGCTACAGCTGGCCAGGCTTTATTATTTTCGTCTCATGAAAATTTTGGTCAATCCCAAGCGATGCTGATGAACCGAGGCCGCTACCGCATGTTTTCTGCCCCCGGCAAACCGTTGGTAGCCGGGATAGCCGAGCTACCCGTTCCTGGGCGGGGCGAGGTGTTGGTCCGCAATGAATACATGACCCTTTGTCGGAGTGACCTGAATACCTACATCGGCAAGCGGAAAGAACAAGTGCCGACCATTTTGGGGCATGAGATTGTGGGCCGGATCGTGGCGAAAGGACCCGATGCACCAGATTGGGACCTGCGGGGGCAGGCGCTGGCGCCGGGCAGCCGCATCACCTGGGGCATTTATGCCAGTGACCCGGCGGCGGCGCTTTCGCAGCGTGGCATTCCCCAGAAAGCGCCCAGTTTGTTCAAATACGGCCATGAGCAGCTGAGCAGCCGCAGCGGCTTTCATGGCGGGCTGGCCTCACACATTTTGCTGCGGGCGCATACGCCGATGGTTCGGGTAAATGAGGCCGTGCCGCTGCCGGTGGCTGCCTTGATCAATTGTGCCATGGCTACGGTGGCCGGGGCCTTCCGTTTGGCGGGGCCGTTGGCCGGGGAAACCTTGGTCGTTTCTGGCGCGGGCATGCTGGGGTTGGTGGCTTGCGCCATGGGCGCTGAGCAAGGGGCGGAGGTCATCGCGGTCGAAGTCGACCCGGCCCGGCTGGAGACCGCCCGCCGGTTTGGAGCTACGCAGGGGTTCGAGCCCCGGCAGGTACCTGCCGACCTGCGCGCCGCTGCCGTGCTCGAACTCAGCGGCGTGCCCGCGGCCATGGAGCAAAGCCTCAGTTGGCTGGGTATCGGCGGTACCGCCGTCTGGGTGGGGGGTACCCATCCCCAACGACCCTTGCAGGTCGATGCCGAAGCCTTCATCCGCAACCTTTCCCTCGTCAAGGGCTTGCACAATTACAATGCCCAGGACTTGCTGGCTGCGGTCGAGTTTATCGAGCAATTTCACGATTCTTATCCCTTTCACACCCTTATACATAACCTCTCCGGCCTCGACCAAGCCGAAGCAGCTTTCCAATATGCCCTGAAACACAACCCCTTCCGCGTGGGCTTGCGGTTGAATGCGTGAGGCGTTGAAAGGGTTGATTGGTTGGTTGAATCTGAGTTAGGGTTTTTTCTCTGAAGACTGTTCCCTGAATGCTGAACCTTGAATGGGGGTGTGGTTAACGCTGTCAGGGGAAAAGCAGGGCTGGTGAGGAGCCCTGACAGCGTGGGAATGCATTGCGGTTAACGCTGTCAGGGCAAAAG
>CAZIVQ010000194.1:2761-6948 GCA_964542415.1 uncultured Bacteroidia bacterium
GAGCCCTGACAGCGTGGGAATGCATTGCGGTTAACGCTGTCAGGGCAAAAGCAGGATTGGTGAGGAGCCCTGACAGCGTGGGAACCCTGATCCCTGAAAACTGAAAACTGAACACTGAAAAATGTCTACCCTAAAACTTGTCATTTTTGATCTGTCCGGCACCACGGTGGAAGACGAAAACGCCGTCGCGAAGAGCCTGCATGCCGCAGGCCAGGAGTTTGACCTTGACGCGAGCCTGGAAGACTTCCAGCGCAGCATTGGCACCAACAAAATCCACCTCTACGAATACATGATTGCCCGCAGCCGGGGCGAGCAGCTCACCATTGAGCAGCTGGAAAAGCAGCGTTTTCCAGAGATTGAGGCGGAGGCGATGAAGATCTTCGAGCGCTACACCGAGATCATGATCGCCCATTACGAGCAGCATGTGATGGCCATGCCCGGGGCAGAGGAGACCTTCGAATGGCTGCACGCCCGCGGCATCAAGGTCGCCACCGACACCGGATTTCACGGTGACGTGGTCGCGGCCATCATGAAGCGCCTGCGCTGGGAAGCGCGCGGCCTGATCGACACGGCGGTACACGTGGAGCATACCGGGGGCGTAGGGCGTCCGGCGCCCTTCATGGTCTTTTATGCCATGCAAAAACTCGGCATCCAGAGCGTACACGAGGTGATGAAAGTTGGCGATACGCCCTCTGACCTGCTCTCGGGCTACCATGCCGGTTGTGCCGGCAACGTGGGCGTGCTCAGCGGCGCCAACCCTATCGAAGTCCTCGGCCAATATCGCCACACTCATATCCTGCCTAGCGTCGCTGATATACCTAAGCTGATTGAGCGGGAGGGGGGAGGTTAGGAGGTTAAGATGTCAAAATGTCAAAAGGTTAAGAGGTGTCGTACGACAGATGTAAAAAGGTTAAGATGTAAAAATGTCAAATAGTCAAAACGACAAAAGGTCCAAATGAGAGGAAGCTTCCCATCTTTCCGTCTTCCCGTCTTCCCGTCTTCCCAGAAGCAGTGCTTCTTCCCATCTTCCCATTTTCCCATCTCCCCCCCATGTCCCCTCTCACTCGCTGGCTGGCTCGGCAACCCGGTTGGATTTTTTCGTTATACTGCATCGCTGCGGCGTTTTTGACCTATTGCAGCATGTATGCCTTTCGCAAGCCCTTCACGGCGGCGGAGTTTGAGGGGCTATCGCTTTGGGGCGTCGACTACAAGATCGTGCTGATCGTGTCGCAGGTGCTGGGCTACATGCTTTCGAAGTTTATCGGCATCAAGGTGGTGTCGGAAATGACTCCGGCCCGGCGTATCCGCAGCATCTTATGGTTGATGGGCGCGGCTTGGGTGGCCCTGTTGGGGCTGGGGATGGTGCCCTATCCTTACAATTTTGTGGCCCTCTTCTTCAATGGCTTGCCGTTGGGCATGATCTGGGGCATCGTGTTCAGCTTTCTGGAAGGACGGCGCTACACCGAGCTGCTAGGGGCAGGCATGAGCGCGAGCTTCATCGTCTCTTCAGGCGTAGTCAAGGCGGTGGGCCAATGGCTGATCCAGGCCTTTGGGGTGGGAGAATTCTGGATGCCATTTTTTACGGGCTTGCTGTTTGCGCCCCTGCTGCTGCTGGGGGTGGGGCTGCTGCGGCACATTCCGCCGCCCACGGCCGAAGACGAAGCCTTGCGTACCCGGCGCGTGCCCATGAACCGGCCGGAGCGGCGGCGCTTCTGGTGGACCTTTGCCCCGGGCATCGTACTGATGGTGGCCATCTACATCGCCCTGACCATCTTCCGTGACCTGCGCGACAACTTCGCCGTGGAACTCTGGGCCGCCCTTGGCTACCCAGGGCAACCCGAAGTGCTGGCTCTGGCCGAAATTCCCATTGCCTTAAGTGTGCTGCTGATCATCGGCTCGATGATGTTCATTCGCAGCAACCGCCTGGCCTTCTACGCCAACCACGGCATCATCATGCTGGGCGGCGGGGCCTTGCTGCTTACCACCTGGCTCTTCGACCAAGGTTGGCTGCCACCGGCCGTTTGGATGATCGCCGCCGGATTTAGCCTGTACCTGGCCTACATCTCCTACCACACCATGCTGTTTGAGCGCTGGATCGCGCTTTTTCGCTACCAGAGCAACCTCGGTTACCTCATGTACGTGGCCGATGCCTTCGGCTACCTCGGCAGCGTCGCCATCCTGCTGTTCAAAAACTTTGGCGCGGCTGAGGTCTCCTGGCTGGCTTTTTTCAACGCCAGCGCGTATGCCACGGGCTTCGCCACCTTACTGTTTGGGCTGCTGGCGGTCGCCTATTTTTTAGGCAAAGAAAAAGCCTCCTCCCAGCCTGTGCTTACCTGATTTTTTTACCCTTTACCTCGCCTATTACCATGTCTTCTTCCCCTTCTTTACGCCTCGGATGGCTGCTCGGGCTATTAGCCTGGTCAGTCCCCTTTTTTGCCCAGGAAAATGCCCCCTTTCGCATCGGCATCCTGGGTTGCCACCGGCAATTCGAGCCAGCCCCGGCTCTGGTACGCTACCTCGAAAGCGAGCTCGACCTGGCCCTTTGGGTTGGCGACAACATTTACGCCGATACCCAGACCGACTTCGAACACCTGGAGGTTTGCTATCAAGCCCTGGCCAACAAACCCGCTTTCCAGCAGCTGAGGCAGCAGGTGCCCTACGCTGCCACCTGGGACGACCACGACTACGGCGACAACAACGAGTGGAAAGACTATCCCCTCAAAGCTGAAAGTAAGGCCCTTTTTCGCCGGTTTTGGCAGTTGGAAGAAAAGATCCCGGCTGACCAACCGGGCATTTACTACGCCGAAACCCTGTCGGTGCAGGGGCAGGCCGTACAGCTCATTCTCCTTGATGTGCGCTACCACCGCGATGCTCCTGGCGGCCCCACGGGCGACATGCTGGGTGAGCCACAGTGGACCTGGCTGGCCGGGCAGCTGGAGCAGCCCGCCGACCTGCGCCTGATTGTGTCGGGGACGCAGGTGCTGCTCGAAAAAGAATCTGGCTTTGAAACCTGGGATCAGTATCCCCAGGCCCGGCGGCGCTTGTTTGACCTGCTGCGGGAGAAGCAAGTCGAGCGGGTGGCCTTCATCACCGGCGACCAGCACTATGGGGAGGTCTGCCGGATGGCCGGTGCCCTGGACTTCGACGCGGTAGAGTTCCAATTTGCCGGGCTAAACCAGACCGAGGACCCGGCCTACAACCCCCTGCGTGTGTCGCGTGCAGCCGCGACCCTGCACAGCTACGCCTTGTTGGACCTGCAGCTGCGGCCTACCGATACCGAGGTGCCCCACCTGCTGTTTCGCGTCTTCGACGCCCAGACCAATCAGCCGGAGCTGATGTACCGGGTAAACCTATCTGAGTTGTCGCTGGGCCTGAATTTTGGCGCAGATACCGCCTTTGCGAAGCAAAAGCAGGTGCAGCTGGCGCAGTCCTATGCGCAGCTGGAGATTCGCTACACCCTAGACGGCAGTGAGCCGCAGGCCCGGTCGACCTTGTACACCGGGCCTTTCGAGCTGAAACAAAGCACGCTGGTGCAGGCCCGGCTATTTGACTGGGCCACGGGGCAAGCGCGCAGCCGCCCCTACGCCCAAGCCTACGAAAAGTTGGCGCTGATTGAGCCGGTGAAGGCGCAGCCGGAAGGGGAGGGGCTGGCTTTTCGCTACGTAGAGGGCACATTCAGCCGCTTGCCGGATTTTGATGCGCAGCCAAGCGTCAAGCAAGGGCGGGTCGGCAAGCCAGACTTGGCGGCGGTCGGCCACCGGGAAGATCACTTTGCGGTGGAATTTGCTGGCTGGGTGGAAGTCCCGGCGGATGGGGGCTACACCTTTGTGTTGACCTCAGACGATGGCTCGGCCCTCACCTTGCACGACCGCCTGATCATTGACAACGACGGTTCGCACAGCCCGCGCGAGCGGCGGGGCAAGCTGGCGCTGAAAAAGGGCTTGCATCCGTTCAAACTCGCTTACTTCGAAGATTATTCGGGCCAAAGCCTGCGGCTGTATGTGCTGGATGAGGCCGGAGAAGAGGTGGGGGTGCAGTATTGGCGGTGATTTTTACCGGGGGGCACAACAAGGTCGACTCCCGGTCTTGTCGCTTATCTCCCCCTCGCTTATCCCCACATTTCCCATCTCTCATCTCACGTTTCTGGAATAAAAAAGCCACTTCTTAAAACACAAGTCGCTCATTGT
>CAZIVQ010000195.1:0-6887 GCA_964542415.1 uncultured Bacteroidia bacterium
AAGTCCTATCCATCCTGTTAATCCTGTCAATTCTGTCAACCCTATCCCAATCTGTTAATTCTGTCCCCGGCTACCAAAAATCATTGGTCGACCCACTTTTTTTCCTTACTTTTATTTGTTAGGCATGCATAACAAATGCCGGGCTTGTGGCTACTTAGCCTCAAACCTCGCTTTTTCCTTTATCTCAACCCCTCCCACCCATGTTTGATTACCTAATCATTGGCGCTGGCTCGGCCGGTTGTGTCCTGGCCCATCGCCTTAGCGAAGATCCCTCCGTACGGGTGCTGCTGCTCGAAGCCGGCCCGGCCGACAAGGCCCGGGACATTCATGTTCCGGCGGCCTTCAGCCGTTTGTTTAAGACCGAATACGACTGGGCCTACCACAGCGAGCCGCAGCAGCAGGTAAATCGGCGGCGAATGTTTTTGCCGCGGGGCCGGGTCCTCGGCGGCAGCAGCAGCATCAATGCCATGATCTATATCCGCGGCAACCGCCTCGATTACGACCATTGGGCCGCACTCGGCAACCGGGGCTGGGGCTACGATGATTTGTTGCCCTATTTCAAAAAATCTGAGCGCCAGGGGCAGCTCCGCGACAGCTTCCACGGCCTCGATGGCCTCCTTTCGGTCAACGACCTGCGCGATCCGCATCCCGTCACCCAGGCTTTTGTCGATGCGGCAGAAGAAATGGGCTTTGCCCGCAACCCGGACTTCAACGGGGCGCAGCAAGAGGGCTTCGGGCAGTACCAGGTCAACCAAGAAAAAGGTAAGCGTCACAGCGCCGCCGCTGCTTTTCTCACCCCCATTCTCGACCGCCCCAACCTGGAGGTGCGCACCGGGGTGCAGGTGCGGCGCATTTTGCTCGAAGGCAAGCGGGCGGTAGGGGTAGAATACCAACTGCCGACTCACATCCAGGAGGTGCGGGCCCGCCGGGAGGTCATCCTCGCCGCCGGGGCCTACAATTCTCCCCAACTGCTGATGCTCTCCGGTATCGGCGACCCGGCTGAACTTACCAAGCACAACATCGAACAGAAACACGCGCTGCCAGGCGTAGGGCAGCACCTACAAGATCACCTCATCGTGCCGCTGAGTTTCCGCAGCCAGAGCAAAAAAACCCTGGATGTGGCGGAGAAATGGCCGGCCATGGTCGACTACTTGGTCTGGGGCGAAGGGCCCCTCAGCAGCAACGTAGCCGAAGCCGGGGGCTTTGTTCACACCCGCGACGGCCTGGAAGGCCCAGATGTCCAATATCATTTTGCGCCGGGTTTCTTTATGAACCACGGTTTCGACCGGCCGGAGGGGTACGGCTTCAGCTTTGGGCCGACCCTCTTGCAGCCGGGTAGCAAAGGCGCAGTGCGGCTGCAGTCGGCTGATCCGCTGGCCGCGCCGCGCATTGATCACCAATACTTCACCGATCCGGAGGACCTCGAGACCCTGGTCCGCGGCTTTCGCCTGGCCATGGATTTTGCCAATACCGAGGCCTTGGGGCGCTACCTCCGCAGCTATTACCTCCCTAACAAGCGGTTGAGCCAAGCAGACGAGATTCGTCGCCACATTCGCGAGCACGTGCAGACCCTCTACCATCCCACCGGCACCTGCCGCATGGGCGACGATGACCTCGCCGTGGTCGACGATCAGTTGCGGGTGCATGGCTTGCAAGGCCTGCGGGTGGTCGATGCCTCGGCCATGCCGCAGATCGTGCGGGGCAATACCCACGCCCCCACGGTCGCTCTCGCCGAAAAAGCCGCCGACCTCATCAAGCAAGGCCTCGACGCCTACGCCCATCCGAGCATAAAAGTGAAGGAGAAACTATCGGAGAATTGAGCGTGGAGTGGCTATACGGGCCTATCATTTCATGGTCAGCGCCTCAAAAAACAGCTCCTTGCCTTCGCGGCCGGGAGCTGATTCTTTTTCCTGCCAAACTTGCAATAACCAGTCGCTAGTAGGGAAAAGCTCGGAATAATCAAGCACCGAGCCTCCAAAGGGCGGGCCCGCTTCCGTCAGGGGGAAGGTAAACAGCAAGCCTGCCAGGTAGCCTCCTGCATGGATCAGCTGGTACATCTGCCGCACATAGGCTGGCCGCTGATCAGGCATGAGCGCACACAAAAAGGTCTGCTCCAGGATCAGGTTGTACTGCCCTTTGTGTGCAAAAAAATCCTCTACCAGGCATTGATCAGCCGGAAAATCGGGGTGTTTTTGGCAGAATTGGTCGATGGGCGCTTGAGCCCAGTCAAGTAGAAATACGTTTTCAAATCCTTTTTTCCAAAGATACGCAACTTCGTGTCCGTTGCCGCCTCCCGGCACCAAGATGCGCAGGGAGCGGTCTTCCAGGCGGTCGATGTAGCGTTTGAGGGGCGGAGAAATCTCGCCGAGGTCCCAGGGAAAGGATGACTGGCGATAGCGATCGTTCCAGTAGGAAGGGGTGAGGGAAGGCATAAGAAAGGCTGGCAATTGAATAAGCTTAGTAAGACTAAAAGAATAACTTCCCCTTTTTGTTTCTCGCAAAGGGGCAAAGGCGCTAAGCAAAAAGTTGATAGACAGGGGGTTGTATTTCTTTGCCTAAAATGGAAGAAGGGAGGTTATTTTTCGACTGTTACTTACCGGAAAGCAGTTGAAGAGAAAAAGAGTTAGACTTGTGTTTTTGAACTTTGGTTTTTCAATCTTAAATTGGGAAGCAACAAATTTCCATTTTTCGAAATATTCTTGTTGTTCTTTCCGGCATGGCTTGCCGGTTTATTCATTTATTTACTGGCTCTCCATGCGCATTTTAGGTAACTTTTTTCTCTGGATCATGCTCGCCCTCCCTGGTCCCTTGGCGGGGCAGGCGGCTTATTTTCTGGCCAATGACGAGGTTATTCCCCTCACCACCGACCGGCAAAGTCTCAGTTTGTTGTTTGCCCAGCCGGTGGCCTGGGAAGCGGTCATCAGCCCCGATTTCTCTGCCATCACACGGGTAGAAGCCTCGAAGCAGGCACAATCAAAGCGTCTGGTAGTCTGGTTTGACCAGCCCCAAGCCCTGGAGCTGAAAGCCCTGTTGTCCCAGGTTTTGATCGATGGGGCGGCCCTCACCGGCGCGGCCTGGGGACAGACCCTGGCTAGCGGCACGCCCCTTTGGCTTACCCATCAGCTGATGTGCCAGCGGGTGGCAGGCCTGGCCGCCCAGCCTGCCTTTCAGGAGCTAATCCGCGCCCACGGGGCAACCCTCCTGCCAGCCGAAAACCCTGTTTTTTACCTGCTGCGGGTCACTGACCCCGCGCAGGCATTGCCTTTGGCCAATGCCCTGGTAGAAGAAGGCCTCACTGCCTGGGCCCATCCCGATTTCATGACCCCGGTTCGCAACTTGAACGATCCGCTTTATCCCTTGCAGTATTTTCTCAACAACACCGGTCAAACCGTAAATGGCCAGGCCGGGACGATAGATATGGACGTCGATGCCCCCGAAGCCTGGACCCTCTCCACCGGCGACCCCAGCCTGGTAATCGGGATCGTGGATGATGGGGTGGAGCCTCATGAAGACCTGGAAGACGACCTGGGCAATTCCCGGGTCCTGCCGGGCTATTCTCCTGCGGATACCAACAGCATCGGAGCGCCCGAAATCGCCGGCGAGCACCATGGGGTGGCCGTAGCTGGCCTGATCGGAGCCAGCCACAACAGCCTGGGGGGCAAGGGGATGGCCCCTGAGGTAAAGTTTCTGCCCGTGTACCTCGAAATTGCCCTTACCACCCCTATTAGCTTTTTTGCCCAAGGCATCACCTGGGCCGCTGACAACGGCGCGGACATCATTCACAACGGCTGGGGCTATTTCGATTGTACCCCCAACCTGTTTCCCTCGGTGACCAATGCCGTTCTCTATGCCCAGAGCAACGGCCGGGGAGGAAAAGGGTCGTTGGTCGTGTTTTCTGCCGGGGCCAATGGACCCGGCCGTAGTTGCGTGGCTTTTCCCGCCAACCTGAGCGAGCCCCTCGTGGTCTCATCGGTTACCAAGACCGGCGCCCTGCCTGATTATGTGCCCTTTGGACCCTCTATTGATCTGGTGGTGCCTTCTGCTTCCACCAACGCCAACCCTGATGTCCGCACCACCGACCGCATGAATGCCCTGGGGGTAAGCTCGAATAATTACATGCCTTATTTCGGGGGGACCTCGACTTCCGCAGCCGTGGCTACCGGTGCGGTAGCCCTGATGCTGGCAGAGAACCCCGACCTCACCGTGGCAGAAATTACCAGCATCCTGAACAGCACGGCCGATGACATGCTGGGAACAGGCAAGGACGACACCACCGGCTACGGGCGTCTCAATGCCTACCAAGCCGTGCTCGCCGCCCAAAATGCCGCCAACAATGGGGGGCTGCCGGTCGAATGGAACGCCGTGGAGGCCTTGGTCCGCGAGCAGGGGATCGTCTTGCGCTGGGAGACCCGCCGGGAGGTGAACCACGACCATTTCGTGGTGGAGAGGGCGTCCGCCAACGGGTTTGTGCCCTTAGCCACCATCGCGGGTAGGGGCGCGGGGACGCCCTACCAATTTCTTGATGCCCAGCCACAGCCGGGCTTCAACCGCTATCGCCTCCGGCAGGTCGACCTTGATGGCCAATTTTCATTTTCTCCTCAAGCGGAAGCTTTTTGGCCGGAAGGGGGTGCCTGGCAGCTTCGCTTGTTCTCATCCCACGGACAAGGACCGCTACTTCAAATGGTGGGCGCTCCCGCTGGCCGCGTTTCCTTGCGCTGCCTGGACTTGCAGGGGCGAGAAGTGTGGCGGCAAGCCTTGGCCGAAGGGGAAACCACGGCCGACCTGAACTGGGCCGGGCAGGTGCCTGGGGGGCTCTACCTGTTCCAGGCTACCAATGCTACCGGCGAGCAGGTCAGCCAGAAGTGGCTGCATCGTCCGTAGGGCCGTTTCCCCACTCCCGAGCTGCATTTCTGGCTTCCTTTTCCCGGTAAGCCTGGGTAAGGTCGATGCCGCACTGATTGGCCAGCTCCAGCAGGTAGCTGAGCACATCGGCAAATTCGCCCGGCAGTTCTGCCGGGTCCAGGGTTTTGCCTTTTTCTACGTACAGGGCCTGCCGGTGTCGGATGGCTTTGGCCAGTTCGCCGATTTCTTCTGAAAACAGCAGAAAGGTCTCATAGATGCTGGCCTGATCCCAGCCGCGAAAGGCGCATACCGCTTGTTGGTATTGCTGCAAGGCCGGCAGGGTAGGGGAGGGGGGAAAAGAGGGAGCTTTCTGGGACATAGGCTTAGGTAGGTTCGGAAGGGGTCTCGGGGAGAAGCAGCAGGTGGTAGAGAACGCCTTGCGGAAGGCGTTTGAGGATTTGGGGCGAAAAGTGCCGGAGCCAGGCTTTTTCTACCGGGCTTTGGGCCGCAGGCAAAGGCAGCAGCACCAGCAACTGTACCGGTCGGCTGGTAGGAAAATGGCGGGTCAGCAAGCCCTCCTGGTAGTCGATCACCGGCAAGCCGAGCATGCCCGGGCTGCGGATATCCTGGAAGCTCATCACCCGGACCGGGCCGGGGCCTTGGCGTTGGTGCTTGGCAGCAGCCGCCATCAGGTCGGGCACGTTGCTTTGGGCAAAGGTTTTCCCCCAGCCCTCCCCCTGGTAAAGCGCCCAGCGTTGATAGGTCCCAAATCCAAGGTTGACCAGCGTGACTGTCAGCACGGTGAAGGTCAACCCCCGGATCAGACTGGGACGCAACACATCCTGCACACTGAGAAAGGTGATCAAGCCGATGAGCCAGAGCAGGGGGGCATAATACCGCGTTTCCATCACATAAGTCCAAAACCCCGTCCAGTTCCAGCTTTGGGGCGGGGTGCGTAGCGAAAGGTAGCCCAGCATGCCGAGGGTGAGCAGCAGGGTAAAAACAAACAGGCGCAGCAGGCGCCGGCGTTGCCGGGCGGGAAATCCGTCCCGGCTACGCCAGTTGAACCAGAGGTAGACCCCGGTAAGCAGAATGACCAGGCTGGCGGTGGTGGCGACCCGCCTAAGCCAAAGGGGGAGCCAAGCGGCCCATTCGGCCAATGTTAGCTCATGCGGGATGCCGTAGTAAAAAAAGGCTTTGAAAGGAAAAGGGTCCAGCGCCAGCAGGTGGTGGGGAAACCAGCCGCTTTCGCCGCCTTCTCCCGGCAAATAGCTCAAGGTGCTGACCCGCCAGCCCCAGATCAGGCCCAGCCCGAGGAGGCCCGAAGTACCTGCCAAAACCAGGCTGCGCCAGCGCTCTGACAACTGATGCCGGGGCAGGGTCCAAAGCAAGGCTGGCAGCAACAGGTAGGGCAAGTAAGCATACCGGATCAGCGCTCCGCCCGCCAAAAAACCGATGGCCAGCAAGGTGCCCGCATGGCGACGCCGGGACGAAGGACCGGCATGCAGCAAGGCCAGCACTGCCCAGGCAAAAGCCGTCAGGCTCCACTGCCCGGCATCGGTGAGGTAATGCCAGGGGGCGGGAGAAAAGCCCACGAACAGCAGATAGGCCAGGTAGGGCCATTGATCGTGCTGTAGCCGCTGCTGTCGCCAGATCAGGTGAATGGCGATCAGCATCAGGGCCATAGCCAGGGCATAGGACCAAAGTGCGGCCAGCAGCCAATCATCCAGCCATTCGAAAAAGGGCAGGACCAGCCAGCCGTAGCCGGGCATGAACACCGAGCTGGGCTCATAGTGGGTTTGGCTCAGGTCGCTGGGGTCCGCCATCGGAACACTGTAGCCATGCCCCATCCACCATTGGGCCGAAGCCGTGAGCTGGACTTCGGTGTCGATGAACCAGTTGCGGTAGTGATAGCGATGCTCCACCCGCAGCCCCCAAGCGAGCAGGAGCAAGCCGTAAATCAGGGCCATCCGGTGGCGGGAGAAGAATGCAAGCAAGGACTGCATGCAGCAAATATAGGAGAGATTTTGAGATGTAAGGAAAGC
>CAZIVQ010000196.1:0-6884 GCA_964542415.1 uncultured Bacteroidia bacterium
ACGAGATCGTTTCACGTGACTGGAGTTCAGACGTGTGCTCTTCCGATCTCCTCTTAACCCCCG
Organism: uncultured Bacteroidia bacterium; assembly: GCA_964542415.1. GTDB lineage: Bacteria > Bacteroidota > Bacteroidia > J057 > J057 > CAZIVQ01. Next base: position 64 of record CAZIVQ010000196.1, read on the forward strand.
ATTGCCATGGAAGATACTTACGAAAACAGCCAGTATATCGACCGATACTTGAACGGTACGCTGACAGTCGAAGAGCGGCAAGCCTTCGAGCAGCGCTGCGAGCGTGATCCGGATTTTGCCGAAGAGGTACGCCTGCATGTCATAGCCGTAGCGACGGTGCTCCGGGCTGCCCGCCAACAGCGCAAAACCGAATTCAATGCCGAGTATGACCGCCTCATGGTGGAGAGGCAAGGCAAGTCCCGCTCCCTGCGGCCCTACTTTTTCATGGCCGCCGCCGCCGTCGTCCTGGCACTTTTGCTGGTCTGGTGGAATGGGCGGGAGGCGCGCCCCGCCGGGCTCGAAGGCCTGATCGCCCTGCACCAAAATGATTTTGATATCTCGATGCAGCAGAGCCGTCAGGCGACTGCACCCGGTAGCGAACGGATGATGGCTGCGGCCACTGCCTACGACGCAAGCGAGTACGAACTGGCCACCCGGTTGCTACAAGCCCTGCTGGCCGATAGCCTGACGGCCTATCAGGTAGAAGCCCGGTTTTACCTGGGGATGAGCCATTACCAACAAGCACTGCAAGGTGGCGAGGCCGCGCATTATGCCCGGGCCTTAATAGCTTTTGCCGCAGTCCCGGCCGAGAGCGCCTTCCAGCCCAAGGCGTTGTGGTTTTCGGCCCTGATTTATTTGGAGCAAAAAGATTATGCCGCCGCCCGCCTTGCCTTGCAGGCGGTAATTGACTTTCCGGGGCATTACCGGCGGGAAGAAGCCCAGGCTTTGCTGGCAGCTTTGCCTGATAACTAAAAACTCAGTCCCAAAATTTCCACCAGGGACGGGGAAACTCGACCCACAGCCGCTTGCCTTGCTTGCGAAAGACATAGGTGCGGCAGACATATCCGCCTTGCTTGCTGTGGCCAGAAGCCGGGTCAAAAGCAAAGCGGTGCCAGGGGCATACCAAGTGGCCGGTATCATTGACAAAGCCTCCTGCCAAGGGACCCCGGGCGTGGGGGCACTTGGCTTGCAATACGTGCAACTGCCCGCCGCTGCGCACCAACACCAGCTGCTTACGCCCTGCTTGGATAGGAATCACCCCTGCTTTCGTAGCTGCCAGAAAAGCCCCCAACTGCGGGCCTTCGGCTTCGATCCAATTGGCAGCTTCACTTTTCATGCGCTCAGTCTTATTTGCCGCCTTCCATCCGGCGGGAAGTAAAATAGCCAAACACCCAGCCTTGGCGGCCTTCGTGCTCAATGCGGTACCAATAATCCAGCATCTCGCTTACTTCGGTGGGCTTTTTGCTGCGCTCCAGGATGGTACAGATGTCACCACTTTCTAATTGAAAAACGACATTGTCCTCTTCGGTATCCGGGTCACTGCGGGCATTGAGTTTGGCGGCGGTGATGTAGAGTTGGTTGTCAGGCAGGTTGCTACGGGCGCTGACCTCGGCTAGTTTTTCATCTACGATGCTGAGCAGCGGTGATTGTCGAAAAGTGCTGTTGTTAACGACATTGTTAAGCATGCTTTCCTGGTCCTCTGGGGTCTTTTCTTCCATGGCCCGGTCGACGAGAATGGCCACGGTCACGTCTACCTCGTCGGTGCTGAGGCCATCTTGTGAGCGAACCCAGCCGCTTTGGTCTTTTTCCTTGCCCCAGACTTCGTACCAGCCATCGCGGTCTTTTTGGCTAATGGCAAAAATTTCGCCCCGGTCATAGGTGTCGTCGGTGAGGGTGGCCAACTCAGGGCGCTTGTATAGGTTGACGGGCTGCACCGCTACGGCGCGCAGGGCATCGGTGGCGAAGAGGTAGCCATTGCTCCAGCCAGATTTTCCGTCGGAGAGCTCGAGCTCGATGTATGTCCGGTCTTCCCCCTCGGGGCTCTCGCTGTTGCCGGTCATGGTGACCAGCTCGCCAAAATTGATGGCGGTGATCCATTTGGCGTCCTTTCCCTTGCCGGGCTGACTTCGCAGGCCCGCTTGATCCCACAGACAAACTGCAAGCTGCAGCTGGGGGGGCTCAGCCTCGGCAGCGGCCGCGGAATCAGCCGCCAGGTCTGATTTTCCGGCTTGAGCTTCGGAAGAATCGGAAGCACAATGGGTCAGGCAAAGGGCCAATAGCAGGCTGGGCCAAAGAAAAAGCTGGGTACGGAGTAGGTGCATGGTGAATGGGGATTGGTACTGTGCGGTTAAAATAACCATTTCTTCCCTTGGATGCCAAGCCAGCCCTGGGTGAAAACAAAGAAAAAGGGATGCTGCAATAGCATCCCTGAATTCTGAACCAAACTACTACAATTGATCAAATCATCTATTTCATTGAAAGCATGGCTTGGCCTTTTTTGCCTTACCCGCTGTCTGTATCAAAAATGTGAAGCTGCCATGATGTGCCTATCCTGTCCCATCCTGCGCAGAATCAGGGAGTTGGAAAAAGCCAAGCCAAGGCTTAATTTATCCACGTGAAACCAATACATATCGGGTTACTTGTATGTCTGCTGGCTTTGGGGGTGGCTTGTCAGCCGACCCCTCCTCCCTCCCTCCCCGTCGTTTCTCTTCAATTTATGGATCCAGACACCCTCTACGACAAAGTGCTGGGGATGCTTCTCGGCAGTGCCATCGGCGATGCCATGGGGGCCCCCACCGAGATGTGGTCCCGGCAGGACATACAGGCTACCTACGGACATGTTACCGGCCTTCAAGACCAGGTCCGCTCCCCCTCGGCCGAAGGGCCCTGGGCGGTAAACTTACCCGCCGGCGGCACCACGGATGACACCCGCTGGAAAGCCCTGGCTATCGACTTTCTCAGCGGGCCGGGCTCGCCCCGGCCGCTGCCAGCCCAGCTCGACGAGCAAGCTTTCGCCCGCTTTCTGGTCGACCGCTACCTCGCCGGCCAGCAACGCCTGCGTGCCGAATCGGATTTTCTGCTTGACCCCTACGAAAGCCACTTGCAAGAACTCGCCTGGCTCAAAGAGTGGGTGCAGGTGGCTCACCCGTACGGCCAAGGCGACCACGCCGCCTATCAACAAGCCCTGCACCGGTTTTATGGCGGAGAAATGGTCTGTGGCGGCATGCTGTTTGGGCCGCTGATCGGGGCGGCCTACCCAGGGGCGCCCGGCCACGCCTACGAGCAGGCCGTAGCCCTGAATATTTTCGACATCGGCTATGCCCGGGATGTGGCCGGGCTCACCGCCGCGCTCACGGCGGCCGCCATGGTGCCGGGGGCCAGGCCGGATAGCGTCCTGGCAGTGATGCGAACAGTTGATCCCCTAGGGTATTTTCGAGCCCGCCTGGTAAACCGCACCGCTTGGGCGCTTTACCAGGATGCCAGGCGCATTGCCTTTGCCGCCCGGCAGGCCGACCCGGCCGAAATATTGGCGGCACCGCCGGTCAAGCTGGCCCTCGAACCCCAGAACGAGGCCGATTCCCTCCGCTATGCCCGGACCTCGGTGGCCTACCAGCTACTGGATCAGAAGCTGGAGCGCCTGCCCTTTCATCCGGGCGAAATTCACTTGGTTTACCTCACCGCGCTGATTTTGTGGGACTTCGATGTCGCAGAGGCCCTGCCTTTCATCGTCAATTTTGGCCGGGACAACGATACCTCGGCGGCCGTGGCCGGGGCCATTCTTGGGGCTTACCATGGCGCTTCGGGTTTGCCCGCAGAATGGAAAGCTCAGGTGCTTGCCGCCCAGCAGTTGCAGGCCCTTGACCTCGAAGCCTTGGCCCGTCGCCTTACCGATAGCATTCTGGCTGCACAGGCCTCCTGATTCTCCAACCCTTCATACTTCCCCCATGAAAACCTTTCCTCGCCGTGAAGCCCTCAAGCGCCTTGGTCTTGGCGTAGGGGGGAGCCTGCTGGCGGCTCCCTTTTTTTCCAGCTTGAGCGCCTGCGCCACCAATGATCCGCCCGAACGGCAGTTGGGGGTGGCCCTCGTCGGTCTCGGCAACTACAGCACCAATCAGCTGGCCCCAGCCCTGCAAGAAACCCGCTACTGCCGCCTCAGGGGCATCGTGACCGGCACCCCCGCCAAGGCCAAAACCTGGAAAAAAAAGTACAACCTGCCCGCCGCCAACCTTTACACCTACGAGACCTTCGACCAGATCGCAGATAACGACGACATCGACATTGTCTATGTGGTGCTGCCCAATGCCATGCATCACGAGTTTACCCTGCGCGCCGCCGCCGCCGGCAAGCATGTGATCTGCGAAAAACCGATGGCCGTGAGGGTGGCCGAATGCGAAGAAATGGTACGTGCCTGCCGGGAGGCCGGGGTGAAGCTTTCCATTGGCTACCGCCTCCACTTCGACCCCTTCCACCAGGAGATGATGCGGCTGGGGCAGGAGAAAGTCCACGGGGCAGTAAAATTGGTCGAGGCAGGCTTTGGCTTTCGGGCTCTGGGCTTCGAAAATTGGCGCTTTGACCATGAGATGGCCGGCGGCGGGGCCCTGATGGACCTCGGGGGATATTGCATCCAGGGAGGGTGCTATGTCTTATGGGAAAAGCCCCTGGCCGTGACCGCTACGGAGGTCAAGACTTACGAGAAATTTGCTGAAGTAGACGAAACCCTCGCCTGGCACATGGAGTTTCCCGGCGGGGCCTTGGCGAGCTGTACCACCAGCTACGCCATCGGCGTCAACCGGCTGTTTGCTGCGGCCGAAGAGGGGCGCTTTGAATTGGAACCGGCCTACACCTACGGCCCGCTCAAAGGCTGGGTAAATTGGGAGAAGATGGGATTGGAGCAGCTGAACCAGCAAGCGGCCCAGATGGATGGCTTCGCCTTGCACTTGCTTGAAGATGCTCCCAACCGGGTGCCGGGAGAAATGGGCTTGCGAGACTTGTGCATCGTCGAGGCCATCTACCGCTCGGTGGCTTCTGGCCAGCGGGAAGCGGTGAAGTACTCGGCTTTGCTGGACGAATGAGGGATTACTGCCCGAAATTCTGCGTGGCGTAGGCCAGGGGCATATCAACCGTTTGGCTACGGTGCGGAGGGAGGCGCACGGCGCAGCCGAGCGTCCGGAAGCTGGGGTCGAGCAGGTTCTGCCTGTGGCCCGGTGATTGGTACCAGCGCTCGACCAGGGTTTGGGCCAGGGAGAGGTAAGAATGGGGAGGGATCGGCTCGCCCTGTCCGTCGAAGTACACCCAGCGGCTCCCCGTTTTTTTGGGGTAATAGTAGCCGCCAGAATACCAGACATACACCAGGGCCGAAGCCAGGTTTTCTCCACAAGCCTCGACCTGAAAAGCCTTGCAGCGGTCTTTGAGGTGGCGAAAAGACGCCTCCCAGGGGTTTTGGTGGTTGACAAACCCATACCGGGCCATGGCCAGGCTGTGGCGGGCCGCCATGTCGCGCAGGGCCGGTTCAAACTCGAACAATGGCAAGCTGTGCTGGGCCCGGTAGGCATTGCTCACAAAGAAGACGGCCGCATCGAGCAGCTGATGGTCAAGCCGCTGTAAGTCGACCGGCCTTCTGACCGCTTGCAGGTTCATGAAGCTTCTCCAGTCATGCTGAAGGTAAAGGCTATCGGGAGCGGTGGGACCAGCGGGTGGCCGGAAGGCGAGGAGCAAACAAGCTAACAGGAAATGAGAATATCGCATAGCTGATAACTCCGAGGCATAAAGCAAACAGGAACAGGGCAGAATGAGGGACTGCGTACCAAAGAAGGCCACACCAATTTCATTCCAGACCGGAAGCAATGCCCCGGTCTGGGCCTTGTCTATTTGCGCGGCAATAGAACAGAGGCGCACCTCAGGACACAAAAAGGCTAGCTTCCTCTGGCTGGCTGCTGTCCGCCACCCGGATAGCTATAACCTCCGCCGTGGCGGTTTGGTTTTCACCGACCCACACCTCGCAGCTGAGGGTTACCTTCCGGCCTTTGATCTCCTGCACGTAGGCGCGCAGGGTGAGGGGGCGCTCATTGGGGGTGGGGGCGAGGTAGCGGACGGTAATGGTGCCGGTGGCGTAGCGGTAAAAAGGCTCGCTGTCGAGGCTGCGCCCTTCGGCCTGGTAAGCCGCGGCCATGGCCGTGCCCATACAATGGCAATCAATCAGGGTCGCCAGGATGCCCCCGTTCAGCACGTGGCGCCAGCCGTGGTATTTTTCTTCACCCTGCCAAACACAGACCGCCGCTTCACCCTCCCAGTAGCTTTTGATTTGCAGGCCCTCGGGGTTGTCCTTGCCGCAGCCAAAGCACACGTTTCCGGGCATGTGATCTTGAAAAAAGCCAGGCTGATCCGTAGTCATTTGAGCATAAATTAGGGTAAAACGCAATCATCCAGCCCCAAATATAGGCAACTCCACCCGGAGAAAAAACGGCCTTTCCGTACCGCAACTGTGGCGGGCTTTGTGCAATTTGCTTTCCATATCCTTTTTGATCCCATGACTCACGCCTTTCCAGCCGCGGCCTTATGGCTCGATACCCAGGTAGCTCATTTGCTCCGGTTTCCTATTTCTGACCAGATGACCACCGAAAACTTGCCGCAGGCTTTGCCAGACCTGCTAGCGGCGCTGACCGGCATGCAAGAGGTCCTGCTCATGGGGCCCGGCCCCGCCAAATATGAATTGGCCCAAGCCCTGGCCGCAGATACCGCCTTGGCAGAAGCCCGGGTCCATATTCAGAGCGAGGACAGCTATTCGCCAGAAGCGTTTCAGCAAGAAGCCCGGGCCTTTTTCCAGCTCACCGGCTGAGCAGTAAAGGATCAAAAATAACCTGTTCCATCACTGGCTCTTTTCCGATGCCTCAGGGTCACAATGCCCTCAGATAGGCCCCTATCCTTCGGTTTTATTCCTTAAGTCAATGAAAAATAGCTACCTGCTGGTGCGGCTTATTTTCTCCCCTTTACTCAGTCAGTTT
>CAZIVQ010000197.1:0-6870 GCA_964542415.1 uncultured Bacteroidia bacterium
ATCGTTTCACGTGACTGGAGTTCAGACGTGTGCTCTTCCGATCTGGCGCAGCAGGTACATTCCGGCGGGAAGCGCCGGCAGGTCCAGGCGCAGTTCGCCCGCAGATGCGGGCAAGCGCAAAGCCTGCTGCTGCAAGACCCGGCCCGAGAGGTCGAGCCAGTCGAGGTGCAGCTGCCGGGCGTCGGGAAAGGCGTAGCGCAGGGTAGCCTGCGTGCCCGTGCCGGGATTAGGCATGAGGGAAAAGGAGGGTTCGCGGGTCGCCTGCCGGGTCGCCACGGTGCCCCCGTAGCTGAGGGCCCCGTTCAGGTCGACCTGGTAGAGCCGGTAGAAAAGCTCTCCGCTGCTGCGGGCAGGAGCGCTGCGGTCGGTCCAGCGCAAGGTCCGCTGGCGGGTGAGCGGTTCGCGCAGGGTAGCTACCGGCAGAAAGGGGCCACGGCCTGCGGCGCGCATGACCAGGAAATGGCTGTGCTGAGCGACTTCGCCCACCATCCACCCCAGCTGCACGCCGTCCATCCCGGGAACGGCCGTGAACCCCGATATTTCCACCGGTAAAATGACATCTACATTGACCAGCACGGTGGCTTGGTTGCAGCAGCCTCGCTGGTCGCAGATTTCGTAGGCGAAGCTGGTCTGGCCCAAGAAGCCGGGCTCTGGGGTAAAAGCGACCTCTCCCAGGGGATTGACCGATAGCGTGCCGTGCTGGGGTGGCAGGTCAGAGATCACCCGCAGGCTGGCCGGCACCAGGGTATCTGGGGCCGTGGCTTCGTCGTTGACCAGGACCGGAATGGGATGGCCCTGGGCCTGGGGGAAAACCACCACCTCGTCGGGCCGGACTGTGGGCGGGACGTGGTTGGTTTCAAGTTTGCGAAACTCCACGTCGTCGATGGCCAGGTCGTTGCCATTGCCGCCAAACTTGCCGTTCTCGATGGTGATCAGCACAGAATCAGCGTTGGCGGGGACGGTGTAGGTGAAGCCGAAGTATTCCCAGTTGCCATTTTCGGGCAGCTCAGGTGAGAGGCCAATCAGCGCCCCGTCTACCATGAAGCGAAACCTGGGCTTGGGCATGTTGAGGTTTTCGTGCAGGTTTTTGAACCAGGCCCCAAAGCAATAGGTCTCGCCGCTTTCGATGGCGATTTGCTGTGACCAGATGCGCATAAAATCGTTGCTCCCATCGGGGTTGGCATCGGGAAAGTCGACCAGCAGCATGTAGCCGGTGCCATCGCCGAGGGTGCGGTCGGTGGAGTTCCAGGCCCAGTAGCAGGTGTTGGGGTTTTGCTGGAGGGAAACATTGCCCCAGAGGTCCGGAGTTTGCGCAGGGGGGCAGGGGGTGTAGCCAAAATCGGTTTCGAAGCCCAAAATGGGGTTGAGCGAATCGGGGCCCATCTGTTCGAAGCTGCCGTTGAAGACCAGGTTGGGGCCTTTGCAGGCACCAGGGGTACAGAGGTTGGCCTGGGCACGTAGGGCCTCGGGGCCCGTAAGGCAGCCGGCCAGGAGCCAGCCTGTTAGCATGTAAGAGAACGAGGTGTTTCGAAGAAAAAATGCAGTAAGGAGTGGGAATTTCATAAGCCGGGTGCGTTTTTGGCGCGAGCGGAAAGAAAATGTCCCCGGGATGTAGGTGTTAGGTTTAGGTCAAAATTTATACCAAATGCAGGAGAAGAAACAGTTCATCTCGCTGAATTTTTTTCATTTTATTTTTTACGAATCCTCGCATCTATTCTGCTTTCCCCAACATTCTCCTACTCGAAATGCAAACCCGACAGGGCTGTCAGCGAACGAATTTTCGTAAATTCCTCTCTTTCAAACCCTTGCTCAGGCAGGCAGCAAGGTTCATTTTCCAAAGAGAAAAATCCCTGCGCGAATGCGGGCAGAAGAAAGGCTTCGGTGCCGCGGTGGTAGCGCTTCGCAAATCGTCAGGCCCGGGGCGTTGGCCTTTTTCAGCGCTGTGGGCAAGCGGGAAACTTGGCGGGCACATTGCAAATACCAGGGAAAAACCCCTTTTTTGTTTGCTAGTGATACCTCAAAACCGGAAGAAAAAAGGATGAACCCCAAAGCAGCCATTACCGCCGTCGGCGGCTACGTGCCCGAACGGGTGCTAACCAATGCCGAGATAGAAACCTTCGTAGACACCAATGACCAGTGGATCCGCGAGCGCACCGGCGTGGTCGAGCGGCGCATCCTCGACCGGGACCGCACCACCTCCGACATGGCCGCTGAGGCAGTGAAAGACCTGCTGCGCAAGACCCCTTACGAAGCCACAGACATCGACCTGATCATTTGCACCACGGTCTCGCCCGACCATGTTTACCCAGCAACGGCCAACATTTTGGCCCATAAAATTGGTGCCACCACGGCCTGGGGCTTTGACATGAACGCCGCCTGTTCCGGCTTCCTCTACGCCCTGCGTACCGGCAGCCAGTTTATCGAATCGGGCATGCACCAGCGGGTGCTCGTGGTCGGGGCCGATAAGATGAGCATGCGGGTCGACTACGAGGACCGCAACACCTGCATCATCTTCGGCGACGGGGCCGGGGCCGTGCTGCTCGAACCCAATACCGAGGGTTATGGCTTACTGGACTCTTCCTTTGCCGTCGACGGAAGCGGGCGCGATTACCTGCAGCAGCCCTCCGGCGGCAGCGCCCACCCCCCCAGTGTGGCCAACGTTCGCGACAAAAAACATTTTATCTACCAGGACGGCCGCACCGTCTTCAAGCATGCGGTCAAAGGCATGGCCGACATCACCTACGAGGTCATGACCCGCAACGGTCTCACTGGCGATGACATCGCCTGGCTGGTGCCCCATCAAGCCAACAAGCGCATCATCGACGCCACAGCCAAGCGCGCCGGGCTGCCAGAAGAGAAAGTGATGATCAACATCCAGCGCTATGGCAACACCACCTGCGCCACCATCCCGCTCTGCTTGTGGGATTGGGAAAAGCAATTGAAACCCGGCGAAAATCTGATGTTGGCCGCCTTTGGCGGGGGCTTTGCCTGGGGCGCTATCTACCTAAAATGGGCCTATGACGGATCAGTTTCGGGCAAATAAGCACCCCTGGTACTGGCTGCTGTGGTTGATCCTGGGCGGCTGCGCCTACGACGACGATGGCCGCTGGGCCTTGCAGACCGATGCGAGTTACCTGCTGGCAGGTCAGTCGGTCTATCGCCATAGTGAAGCAGGCCTGGACCTGGCCTGGAGCCAGGCTTGGGAACCTATAGATGACTTGGACGGATTAGGCGAAAGGCTTTGGCTGGCCAATGCCACCGACCGGCAGTTGCTGGAGGTCGAGGCGGCTACGGGGAGGCTGGTACAGCGGCATGACCTGGGTGAATTTGCCCCTCACTTCCTCTGCGTGGGGGATCGCTACCTCCTGTTGGGCGACACGGCCCGGCAGGAGATTCGTTTTTGGGAACCAGCGGAGAAGACCGCAGTGGTGCGGCGCTTGAGCGGGGCTCCGGGGGCTATGGTCTACCGGAGCCGGATATTCCTGGTGGCGGTGGGTGGCCGGCGGGTCGAGGCTTGGCAGGAGCAGGCCCTGGCCCCGGTGAGCATCGACAGCCTGGCCCGGCCCGTGTTTGCGTTTGGGCTGCCCCCGGGCTCGCTTGTCTATGCCTACAGCCGGGATTCTGCCCAGACCTATGTGTCGCGCTGGGACTACAACAGCCGGAGCTGGCAGAGCCGGGAGCAGGGACTCGGGGCCGAGGCAGAATGGCTTAGCCCTTATCAGCGGCAAGCCTATGGGCAGGAATGGCGGGGAAACCTGCGGCTAGCTGACGGCGAGCTACGCGGGACGGGCATAGCCATGGAGGCGGAAGCTGCGGCCGTTGATTTTTTCTCCGCCATTGCCTGGGTGCAGCGGGGGGATTCGCTGCTGCGGGTGCCCCTGCCCGCTGACAGCCTCAGGGGCTGGCAGGCGGGAACAGGCAGGCTGCGCGGGGCCTGGTTCTTCCGGCAACTGCGTGAGCGTTAGTTCAAGGATTTTTTGTAGCTTAACGCCTTATTCTTCCTCTCATTGTGATAGGGGAAGGTTTTGGGACAATGGGATTACTTTTATGCTAATCAAAATACGCTTCTCCCATGCGTCCTTCCCCCCAACTCTTCCCCGCTGGCGCCACCGGCCCCGGCTCATCTTCATTCCTTTAATTCTACAGGTATACGCATGGCTTCTATCTCCGACATTCGCAACGGCCTAACGTTTCGCTACAACAATGACATCTGGTCTGTAATTGGCTTCCAGCACGTTAAGATGGGCCGCGGTGCCGCTTTCGTCCGGGTAAAGATGAAAAGCCTTACCACCGGCAAGGTGGTCGAAAACTCCTTCAACAACAGTGCTAAGCTCGAAGACATCCGCATTGAGCGCCGACAGTACCAGTTTCTCTACGAAGAGGGCGATACCCTCATTTTTATGGAGACCGAAACCTACGAGCAAATCCCGATCAAGAAAGAAATGATCGAAAACCTCGACCTGCTCAAGGAAGGCGAAATGGTAGAAGTGCTCTTCAATACCGAGGATGACATGCCGCTGACCATCGATATTCCCCAGCATGTGGTCCGGGAGATCACCTACACCGAGCCCGGTCTCAAAGGCGACACCGCCACCAATACCCTCAAGCCTGCTACCATTGAGACAGGTGCGGAAATCCGGGTACCGCTCTTTATCAACATTGGCGACAAGATCAAGATCGAAACCGCCAGCCGCTCTTATGTAGAGCGGGTCAAAGAGTAGCCCGCTTAGTCGGCTGCGGGTGCAGGGATCCTTTACCTGCCCCATTTTTTCTCCCCCTTAGCTAATCAAATCCTCACTGATATGGAATTCAAGGAAATTCAGGACCTGCTGAAGCTAGTCAATAAGACCAACCTGACCGAGGTAGAGATCGAACAAAAAGACTTCAAGCTCAAAATCCGCCGTAAGTCTCCGGAAAGCAGCGTCATCTACACCACCCAGCAGGCCCCGAGCCTGTCAGCCGGGCCCCCGGTCCCAGCCAGTCCGGCTTCTGAATCTCAGCAACCGGCCGCTCCGGCCGTTCAGCCTACTGCCGCCCCCCCCGAGGCTAAAGCCGAGGATGACCTGATCGAGTTCCGCTCGCCCATGATCGGTACCTTCTACCGCTCCTCCTCCCCCGAGCTCCCTCCCTTCGTCAAGGTGGGAGATAGCGTGCAAAAAGGGCAAGTCCTCTGCATCATCGAGGCCATGAAGCTCTTCAACGAAATCGAATCTGAAGTAGACGGCAAGATTGTGAAGATCATATTGGAAAATGCCCAGCCCGTCGAATACGACCAGGTTCTTTTTCTCATCGACCCCAACGGCTAGTCGCCGACCCGCCTTCCACCTGCTTTTTTTGACCAGCTGAGGCGGTCGGCTGTCGCTGATCGACCTTCCTTTCTTCTAGCCGCATTTACCTATGTTCAAAAAGATACTCATCGCTAACCGGGGAGAAATCGCCTTACGGGTCATCCGCACCTGCCGCGAAATGGGCATCCCCACCGTGGCGGTTTATTCTACCGCTGACAAAGACAGCCTGCACGTGCGCTTTGCCAACGAAGCCGTTTGCATCGGGCCGCCTTCCAGCACCGACTCCTACCTGAACATGCCCAACCTCATCTCCGCCGCTGAAATCACCGGCGTGGATGCCATTCACCCAGGTTACGGCTTTCTTGCCGAAAACGCCGAGTTTTCCCAGCTCTGCGAAGACCACGGCATCAAGTTTATCGGTCCCAATTCGGAAGTCATCTCTTCCATGGGCGACAAAGCCACGGCCAAATCATTTATGATCAAAGCCGGGGTGCCGGTGGTCCCCGGCTCTGTGGGGCTGATCCAGTCCCTCGAGCATGCCAAGGAGGAAGCCGAAAAGGCGGGCTACCCGGTTCTGCTCAAAGCCACTGCCGGTGGAGGCGGAAAGGGTATGCGGTTGGTAAATAAGGTGGAAGAATTGGAGGATGCCTGGAACAAAGCCCGGGCCGAATCCGAAGCAGCCTTCGGCAATGCGGGCCTCTACCTCGAAAAGTTTGTGGTGCAGCCCCGCCACATCGAAATCCAGATCATGGCCGACCAGCACGGCAATGTGCATCACCTGGCCGAGCGGGACTGTACCATCCAGCGCCGCCACCAGAAACTGGTAGAAGAATCGCCCAGCCCGGCCATCTCTGAAGAAACCCGCAAAGCCATGGGCGAAGCGGCCATCAAAGCCGCCCAATTCGTCAACTACGAAGGAGCCGGTACCGTGGAATTCATCTACGATATCCACGACAACTTCTTCTTCATGGAGATGAACACCCGCATCCAGGTCGAGCACCCGGTGACCGAAGAAATCTTCGATGTCGACCTGATCGCCGAACAGATCAAGGTGGCCGCCGGCCACGAACTCAAGGAGCCCTACAAGATGCGCGAAGGCCGCTTCGCCATGGAAGTGCGCATCAATGCCGAAGACGTTTTCAGCGACTTCCGGCCTTCGCCCGGCAAAATCATCTACTTCCATAAGCCCGGTGGCCATGGCGTCCGGGTTGACACCCACGCGTTCTCCGGTTACATGATTCCCCCTTATTACGATTCCATGATCGGCAAGCTGATCGTGACCGGCGCTTCTCGCCAAGCCGTCATCAACAAGATGTCCCGGGCCCTGGAGGAATTTGTGATCGAAGGGGTTAAAACCACCATCCCCTTCCATCAGCAACTGATGAAAGACGAACGCTTCATCTCGGGCATCTACAGCACCAAGTTCCTCGAAGAATTCACCATGCAAAGCGAGGAAGAATACCTGGCAGAGGTGTAGCCACCCCCGCGCAAACCTGACAGGTCGGGGGCTGTACGGTACCGTGGCTTTCCAATCAAAGATCCGCCTTCGGAGGAGCCGCGGTCGAATCCCCACGCTGGCAGG
>CAZIVQ010000198.1:0-6857 GCA_964542415.1 uncultured Bacteroidia bacterium
CGATATCCTGTTCGCAGGCCAACTACCCGCTCCGCTTGTTCGTTCATTTGAACGTCGGCTTCCCCAGGTTTTTTCACTTCCCCCACCATTCTCACCCTGCCAAATATTCAGCATCGACATGAACCATTGCACTTCTTTTTTGCGCGTGATCGTGCTTTTTCTCGCCGGATTGTTGCCCGCTTTGCCTGCCCTGGCCCAAGAAGGGGTAAAAATTGGGCTTACCTTCACCCCGATCATTAGCTTTGCCAGCGTCACTGATTCTGACAACAACGATATCCCAGGCCTGGAAACCAGCTCCAAGCTTTCCTTTGCCTACGGCTTGATGTTCAACTATGGTTTCACCGAAAACTATGCCTTTCATTCGGGTATTCACATTGTCCGCAAAGGCTTCAAACGGAACCAAACCGTGGACAACCTTCCGGTCAGTCAAGATGTCTTCTTCACCAGCCTTGAGGTCCCCATCGCCCTCAAGCTTCGCTCCAATGAGGTGGGCAACGGGGTTTTCATCAAAGGCTTGTTCGGCATCTCTACCGACATTCAGCTTGGGTATCGCAACGAGTACACCGGGTCTAATCCGGTGACCGGCGAGCCAGCGCAGTCGGGCACCACCCGTACCTCCAATCTCGCCAATCCACTGGCCCTCTCCTTTATCTTTGGCCCGGGAGCCGAGATCGTCCTCGACCGCATCGGCACCGTCAACGTAGGCGTGATCTATCACCGCGGCCTCACCAACCTGAACAACAAAAGCAAATTTACCGGCCCTGGCAGCGAAGAATCAATTAAGGTGAGTTATTTCTCCCTTGACCTGGGTTATTATTTCTGAGTGAGATGTTGAGACGTTTAGACGTTTAGATTTTTGGACTGATAGACGGATAGATGATTAGACGGATAGAGGTAGGCCGTTCACCCTGTAGGGTAAATAATTAAGTAAATTCTTTCTCCCGTTTGTAATCCATTTATCGCTTTAAACCCTGTCAGCGTTCCCAAAAACGCTGACAGGGTTATCAGTATAGCCTTCTCTGTTCGTCCTAACCCCTACTAGTTTTTGCTTCTGGCAAACGGCGCTACATCAAGGGGGCTGGTCTGCCCGGCTTGGAGCAAAAAATGGCCAGCCATGGCGATCATGGCGGCATTGTCGGTGCAGTAAGCGAAGGGCGGCAGGTGGGCTTGCCAGCCTTTTTCCTGGCAGCGGGCTTCGAAGGCGGCGCGCAGTTCGCTGTTGGCGGAGACCCCACCGGCAAGGGCGAGTTCGGTGATACCAAAGGTCTCGGCGGCCAATGTCAGCTTCTCGATCAAAATCCGGACGATGGTGGCTTGGTAGCTAGCGGCCAGGTCGGCTTGATGGGTTTGGATAAAACCGGGATCGGCTTTCAAGCCATCCTTCATGCGATACATGAGGGAGGTTTTGAGGCCACTGAAACTGAATGCGAGCGGTTCGACCCGGGGCTCGGGAAAAGAAAAGGCCTCGGGATTGCCTTCCTTCGCCAGGCGGTCAATCTGCGGACCGCCAGGGTAGGGGAGGCCCATGAGTTTGGCCGCTTTGTCGAAAGCCTCGCCCGCCGCATCGTCGATGGTCTGTCCTACGACCTCGAGTTCCAGGGGCGAGCGTGCCAGCACCAGTTGGGTATGCCCACCCGAAACGGTGAGGCAGAGCAGCGGGAAACGAGGCCGGGGCGCGTCGATGAAATTGGCCAGCACGTGGGCGTGCATGTGGTTCACCTCCACCAAGGGAATGCCCAAGCCCAGGGCCATGGCCTTGGCGAAGCAGGTGCCCACGATCAGGGCCCCGAGCAAGCCGGGCCCCCGGGTAAAGGCGATGGCCTCCAGCTTTGATTTTTCTACCTCAGCCTGTCGCAAAGCTTTGTCTACCACCCGCACCACTTGCTGCATGTGCAGGCGCGAGGCCAGTTCCGGGATCACCCCGCCGTAGTCGGCGTGGTCTAGCTGGGTGCTGATGACGTTGGAAAGCAGTTCGCCCTCGTGCATGACCGCAGCCGAGGTTTCGTCACAGGAAGATTCGATTGCTAGAATGAGTGCCATAGAGTAAAATTAGGGAAAATGTGGGGGAAATGTGGCGGGCTAAAAAGCCCCGGTCCTTCTTTTTTATTCCCAAAACCCCTACCTTTCAAAGGATGGAAAACTGCTATCCCCCAAACTATTATGAGCAAGCCTTCTCTTTTCGCCCTGCTGGTCGGGGTCGGTGACTACGCCAGCCCGAACGTATCCAGCCTGCATGGAACGGTCAATGACGCCCGTTTGATGCAGGAGTACCTGGAGAGTGACCTGGTCAAAGCTGAGTTTTCCCAGGTTCATCTCAAATCCTTGCACGACAAAGAAGCCACTAAAACGGCCATTGTCGATGGGTTCCAATCCCACTTGGCGCAAGCCAAGCCTGGTGATACCGCTCTGTTTTTTTTCGCCGGACATGGGGTCCGGGAAAAGACCGACATTGCCCTGTTTACCCAAGACGAGATCGACGGCCATATCGCCGGGATCGTGTGTTATGATTCGGATAGCTACGTGGGTGACGCCGACAAGACCACCCTGAGTGACAAGGAAATGCGCTACCTGATCAGTACGCTCGTGGGGGAAGGGGATAAAAAAGTCCATGTGCTCACCCTGTTCGATTGCTGTCATTCGGGTTCCAATACCCGCTCAGCTGCAGGCGAACAACTTCCGCCCCGCTCCCGGCAGGTGAGCCGTACGCCTTTCAATGTCCGGCCTTGGGAGGGATTTGTTTTTTATCAGGATAAAAAAGTCAATAAGGCGGTCAAGGAAACCCTTACCTTGAATGAGGCCCTGCCCCTGGCCGACCACGTCATGATCGCGGCTTGCCGAGAGGTCGAACTAGCCTGGGAGGCGCCGGGTAAGGACGGTAAGCCCGTCAATGGCGCCTTTACCTTGGCCTTGGTCGAGGTGCTGAAGCAAAACAAGGGGCGCATCAGCTACCACGAGTTACACAGTCGAGTGCTGAATCGGATGCGTTTCGTTAGGATCGCTGAGAAAGATGGGGCTGATGATGTCCGGCAAACGCCGCAGGTGTTCGTGCAAGGCCTCTGCCCGGCCGACCGCTATAACTGCTTTTTGACCAACCAGGCCAACGAGCAACCGAGCTACGGAGCGGTGGCATACAACGAGGAAGAAAATGAATGGCGCTTCGACCTGGGTGCCTTGCACGGCGTACCCACCGAGGGCCATACTCCGGTTAAGGTGTACCCGGCTGCCGATGCTACCGACGTCACCGAGGTAAGCATCAAACACGTTTTTCCGACCCATAGTGTACTGGACGTGCCGGATTCGCTGAAAACCAAGGGCGCTTTGCGTGGCGAGGTGGTGGGCCTGGGCATTCCTCCGCTGAAAATTTACCTGACTGGAGAAGCAGCCGGGGTGGAATTGGCCAAGCAGGTCATCGATCCGAAGTTGAAAGAAGTGGCGACGCAGTTGTTTCAGTGGGCCGAAGATGAGCAGGCAGCCGATTGGGTGCTAATGGCTAAAAATGGGGCCTACCGCCTGGCCTTGCCCTTTGACAATGAGCGGGCCCGCATTGCCGACATTCCCTACCTCGACAGCAGCAATGGCCGTCCCGATCAAGTGGCGGCTCTTACCGCCTTCAACGACCTGTCGCAGCTTTCGCGCTGGTCTTTCCTGCGCGACCTCAACCACAACGGGGCGTTTCTGCCCCGGACCGGCGCTACCGGCACCATGTTTCCGGTTGAGCTGCGGGTGTTTGAATATGATCCGCAGACCAAAAGAGAAACCCGGGTATTGCCTAAGGGAAACCTGTTTACCTTCGAATTGGAGAAGGCGGACCAAATGCGGCTGGTGCGTTTTGAGCTGATGAGTTGGGCAGAGGAAAACTTGCATGCCAGTCTGGTGTCCATGCCGCACACCTTCGGCTTTGTGGTGGAGGGCGAATTTGCCTTGCTGCCCGAGCCGCAGGTACTCATCGGACCGATGAAGCATACCGCGATGCAGGCCGGTGAAGGCCATATCGTGCAGGCCACTACCCGCAACAAAGCTCTGCGACAGCATTGCCTCATTGATGGCAAGCAGTACTTTCCCCTGGCCATCGGCAAGTACGTCATCGACGACAACTGGGACGGGTACAGCGAATACCTCAAGCTCATTGTCAGCGAAATCCCCTTCAACTTGCAAGCCTTGCACATGGCCCCGCTCCCCCCGCCCGGCTATCCCCGTAAGCTCAATCGCTTTGGCGGGATCAGCTTTGGGGTGGTAGAGGAAAAGCCCCCGCAATGGCAGGTCAGCACCTACGAGTTTTTTGTGACCAATCCAGTTTATGAGCCGGTGACGGCCCCCATAAGTTAACCCTGTCAGCACTGTAGGGAGCGCTGACAGGGTTGATTTGTCGGGGGCGCGCAATTTAAAATGGCAAAAAGGACTCTCTTTCGCCTTGCATCTGATCTTCGGGTACAAACATACGCCAGTCAAACTCCATGGTATCGGTAGCTGCTCCTTGGCGACGAACGTAGAAGACTGACTCATCGATCATTTTTACGATGATGTCTCCTTCCTTGATCTCTTTGCCCTGGTAAGTACCTACGACAAACTTGAGGTTTTTTTCGTCAGAAAAGTTGTAAATCTCCCCGTTAGCGGGGACTCCCTCGGGCAAGATGACAGAGCTGACCGGGTCAAGGGTTAATTCATATTCGACATTAACAATGGGGTATTTTTGTCCACCTTTCAGCTTGTCGGTTACAATGCCAGAAAATCCCACAGGAGCAAAAGTTTTGACAAAATCATCTCTCAGGGCAATGCGGTCTTCTTGCATTTTCATTAGTTCGCCGGGCTCAGGTCGGCTTCGATAGGCATGCTGTCCGATAAGGCTAAAAACAAGGATGACCAGCATGAAGGGGGCGATGTATTTGAAATTCATGGTTGGAATAGTAAACAGTGGATAGTTAAAGAGTTAAAATAGGTAATGAATAATACTGAGGTATACTCAATCTGGGGCAGGATTGTTTGGATCATTGGTGAGTAAAACCGCCGGACCGAAAGCAGTAGGTAGCAAGGTCCCCTTGGCTTGCCAGCGGCTCAGCAAGTAAGCAAAGGCTTGAGCCTGGGGTTGGCTCAATTCAGGATGGGGCAACGGCGGATGCAGGGCGGCGGGAGTGAGGAGGACCTGCCCCTGACGGTCGAGGGTTTGGGTGATAAGGCGATCCAGCGCCGTGGTATCCGCCTGTTGTCTGGAGCAAAAATCTACCAAAGCGAGGGCGTCGACAGGTAAAAAGGCCTCGGCGTAGGCCGCGTGGACCCAGCGCTGACCGAGCATGACGAGGTCGCCGGTTTGGGTATGCTCGTCCCAGGCCTGGGCCTGCGCCCGGTAGTAATCCCGCTCGGGCTGCCCGAGCCAATGCACCGTGCCGACATAGTTGATTCCCCCCAGTCCCAGGAGCATTCCCCCCAGCAGAGCAAGCCCCCATCTTTTGGACAATTGACTTACCACGTGGAGCCAAGCCCACCATAGGAGCAGCAGTTGCGGCAGCCAGAATTCCACATTGAAAGGCACCCAGAAGAGGAAGAAAAGGACATAGGAACCGAAGGCCAAGCCCAGGCTTAGCACCTGTTTTTTCTTGGTGACGGCCCACTGCGACCGTTGCCTGAGGCCTACCACCGCGAGGCCGAGCCATATCGACCCCCACAACAGGCTTAGGCCCAGCAGCAAGTACCCTCCCCAGCTAGGCAGCGGTTCCACCAGGAAGGCTTCATCTTGCAAAGATTGCCCGCTCATCGCTAAGCGATCCTGCAAAGCCGGCAGCCCGAAAAGAAAGTGACCGCCAACAAAGCTCCGCAGCAGCCCCACAAAAGGGTAGATGAGGGTGCCTTTGCCCGGCGGTTCCCAATACACCTCGTCTTGTAAAAAGCCCGTGACCCAGGCCCAGGTTTCGGCCGGGGTTTCGATGCCGACGTAGCCCAGAGCAAACAGGTAGGGGCTGCCGACCGACACGACCAAGCCGAGCAGGTAAGCCGCCGCTGCCTTTCGGTTCTGCCGGTAGAGTGAAAAGGCCAACAGAGGAATCAGCAAAACGTGGGATTGATGAAACAAAATGGCCAGGCCATGCCAGCCAGCCAGTCGCCAAGGGCGGGGGCTACCGGGGCGCAGCCATTCGTAGCCAGTCAGGGCAAAAAGCAGCAAAGCGGGCGCATAGACCTCGATCACTAAACTGTAGCCCCAGAGGCCATAACTCAGGGCAATCAGGCCACTGCCTAGCCAGGCCACGAGGCGGCTCAGGCCGAGGCGTTTGCGCAAGAGCAGATGGCTCACAAAAACGGTACCTGCGCCGCAGAGCGCGCTCATTACCGACAACCCTACCGCCGCTTCACCGGGCCAAAGCTTCAGCCATCCCGCCGCCAACCAATGCCACAGCAGGTGGTGAGAATGAAAATAAGGGGCCTTGGTCACCTCCAGCAGGTACAAAATGCTGTCGTGCGCCACGCTGTAATTCTCGGCCAAAGTCGCCAGGTACAGCCCCAAGGAGAGCAGGCCTGGCAGCAGGGCTTCTTGCCAAGGATTTTTTTCACTCCCGAAGACACGGCTAGGTTTCAAAGCGGACACGGAGGTTATTTAATAGAAAGGACACAAATCTTGGATCCCCGGTACACTGGGGGAGAGATTTCACAAAGAACATGGAGGACGAGGTTGGGTAGGCTCTCTTTTCAATGCAAAAATCGCAGAGTTTTCGCCAACCTTGGATTCCGGGGAAACCGGAAGAGCGCAGAGAATTAGTTCAACTTCCCAAACTCTGCGCCCCCTTTGCGCCCTCCGCGTTAAAAACCAAAAACTCAAAACTCAAAACCCCAAAACGTAAGTGCGACCCCGCTGGGGTCGGGAGGCGTTA
>CAZIVQ010000199.1:0-5466 GCA_964542415.1 uncultured Bacteroidia bacterium
CGAACACCATCATGATGAATTCGAAAAACTCACGGGTTCCCCCAGCTTCGAAATCCTGAGCGATAAGGTGAGAGCCATGATGGTGCGCACCTCCTACCTGTTCGGAGGCATCGGGCTGGCCTCGCTGCTGTTTTTCATCTTTACCGCCAATACCCTGGCCGACATCGGGGTGCAAGCCTTCATCTTCTTTGCTACGGCCATGAGCATGATCGGCCTGGTGCTCTACACCAACGCCAAGAGTCCGACCGCCGACCGCCATGCTATCCGTTACACCCCGGAGCTGTTTCGTACCGGGCTGACTTTCAACCTGGGGGCTGTCGGCATCACGCTGATTGTGGCCCTGTTGTATATCGTCTTCTGGTAGGAAGTTTTTCTGTTCAGATAAAAAAACGCCAGGTCCGGTTGGGCCTGGCGTTTTTGGTATTGGTAGGGGCCTGGCTGAAGCCGTAGGCTGGGAGGCGTTCAACGCTGGCAGGTAGCCTGTTCCCTCTTTTGCTTTGCCTATGAGCAGCGAGGGGTTGAAACCTCGCTGCTCATATTCCAAGCGGATTTGTAATCCGTGCGAGCGAGTTCCGCCCGGAGGCCGAAATGCCACATATTTTTCTCAAAACACGGCCCAATTCGCCGCTGCTGGAGGCCCGAGCCAACCTGACAGGTCGGGTGACGCTCGACGCTGCCTTATTTCCCCTACACCCCTACACCCCTACACCCCTACACCCTTACACCCCTCCCTCACCTCGGCAGCAAAATGCGAAAGGTGGTGCCTTTTTCCAGCTCAGATTCTTTGACGAAGATTTTGCCTTGGTGGTAGTTTTCGATGATGCGTTTGGTGAGGCTGAGGCCGAGGCCCCAGCCGCGTTTTTTGGTGGTGAAGCCCGGCTCGAAGACCTTGCTGAAATGGCTTTTGGGGATGCCCTTTCCGGTGTCGCTGACGTCGATGAAGTATTGGCTGCCTCGCTCACCCACCTCGATCAGGAGTCGCCCTTCGCGGGACTGGATGGCGTCCAGGGCATTTTTGAGCAGGTTTTCGACCACCCAGTCGAAGAGTTGGGGGTTGACGTGAATCAGGCTGTCTGGGGGCAAGTCATAGGTCACATCCAGGGTGATCTTGCCGCCTTGGGTCATGCGCTTGCGGATGTAGGTCGCCGCCCGGTCGAGCAGTTCTTGTACGGGCACGGGCTGGAGTTCGGGGACCGAGCCGATCTTGGAGAATCGCTCGGTGATGTCCTGGAGCCGCTGCACATCTTGCTCCATCTCCTGGATCAGGCCTTCGTCCTGCGGACGGTTTTCAAATTTGAGCTTGAGCAGTTCTACCCAAGCCATGAGGCTGGAAACGGGGGTGCCAAGCTGATGGGCGGTCTCCTTGGCCAGGCCCACCCAGACGCGGTTTTGCTCGTTGCGCTTGGCGATGACAAAGCCCGCAAAAACCAGCCCGATGAAGGCAAATGCCACCAGCAACTGCACAAACGGAAACCAGCGCAAGCGCTGCACCAGAAAGGAGTCGCCGTAGTAAACGTACTGGTAGCGGCCGTTGTCAAACTCGACCTGGATCGGGGGGTAGCCGCTTTTGAGTTCTGCCAGCCTTTCGCGCACCGCTTCTTCGCGCTCCTCAGGCGTGAGCGAAGGGTCGAGTTGCAGGTTGTCTCCGTCGATGCCGCCGTTTTCGCCCACCAGGATTTTGGGGGTCATGTCGTCGTTGGGGCGAATGATGCGGCTGTGGATGAAAGCCAGGGCCGCCGCCGAAGAAGAGGATTCTGCCCCAGCTAGGTCATCGGTGATAAACACCAGGGCATCCCGGTAGAGCTTCACGCCCATTTGCTCCTTCTTGGCCAGCTGCCGCGCCAGGTAGTTGGAGTAAATCAGCGCCCCGCCAATGATCACGGCCGCCAGGCCGTAAATGAGCCAGCGGATAAAAAAACGGGGTTCAAACCATTTCATCATGAGCGAAATATCTTGAGGCTAGGAAAGGGCAGAATTCTGCCAGACGCAGGTACGGGAAGGGAGCATGCACCAGTGCTTGCGGGATGAGGCTTAACTAAACGGCGCTTTATCCGTTTCAGTCAATACTTTGCCCCTATGAAGCAGAACTCATTTGGGTTAACGTTCTCTCACCAAAAAAGGTGTTACCTTTGCCGAGAGAAACCAGGTAAGCCAGGCTTGGTCAGAATGAACTGTTGGTAAGGTATTTAGAATGAATCTAAGAGGCCAATTAAATATTTTGCCAACTAATTTCATATAAGACAAGTTAAATACGAAAAGGGACGAAAAAGCCATATGAATTACTCGCTGCGAGCAGTAAAACTTACCCATCAAACCGCCCCGGTAGCAATCCGCGAATTGATTTACTTGCCGGAAGCGACCTGTAAGACGTTGCTCCAGAAATTTAATGACCTGCTCGGTATCCGCGAGGCGCTGGTGTTTTCTACCTGTAACCGCACCGAAGTCTATTACCTCGACGCCAAGGACCAAGCCGAAGACATCGTCAAGATTCTGCTCATCGAGAAGGGCATTCTTGACTACCAAGCCTATCTCCCTCACTTTCAGGTCTACAATGAAGAAGCCGAAGCGGTGTACCAGCTCTTCGACGTGTCCATGGGCCTGCAATCTTCGGTGTTGGGCGACCTTCAGATCGCCAACCAGGTAAAGCAAGCCTACGCCTGGGCCAATGAGGCAGGCATGGCCCAAGCCTTTTTGCACCGCCTGTTGCATACCATTTTTCATACCAATAAGCGGGTCCAGCAAGAAACCCCCTACCGCGATGGCGCCGCTTCGGTGAGCTACGCAGCGGCCGAGCTAGCCGGCGAACTCACCCAGGTCATGGCAGCGCCCAAAGCCCTGGTGATTGGATTGGGGGAAATGGGCCGCGATGTGGCCCGCAACCTTGACCCCGAGGCCTTTGCGGCTATCCACGTGATGAACCGCACCTATGCCCGAGCCGAGGCCTTGGCCGCTGAAATCGGGGCGGTGCCCGTGCCCATGGAGCAGCTGCCTGCCCGCATCGGGGACTACGACGTGGTGCTCAGCGCGGTGTCGGTACAAACGCCCTTCCTCACCCCCGAGCTGCTCGCTGGGAAGCTCTCCGGCACCCATTTTTTCATTGACCTCGGCATGCCCCGCACCATCGATCCCGCCATCGAGGCCTTGCCACAGGCGGTGGTCTATTACATCGACGACATTCACAGCCGTACCGAGCGCACCCTCGAACGCCGCCGGATGGCCATCCCTGAGGTGCGTAGCATCATTCGCCAAGAGATGGAAGGCTTCATGGAATGGCGGCAGCAGCTGGTCATTTCGCCTACCATCCACCGCATGAAAGAGGCGCTGGAAGAAATTCGTCGCAACGAGCTGGCCAAGTTTCTCAAAAACGCCTCGGAAGAGGAAAGTGAGCTGATCGAGAGCATCACCCGCAGCATGATGAACAAGATCATCAAAATGCCGGTGCTCCAGCTCAAGGAAGCTTGCAAACGCGGGGAGCAAGAAAACCTCATCGACCTGATCAACGACCTCTTCGACCTGGAGCGGGGGCAGAAGCGGGTGGACAAAGAAACCGGTAAAAAATAAGAAAGCAGGGCCTCCATCGTCCGACAACGCGCAGCGGCTGGTTCTTTCCAGCCGCTGCGTGTGTATTAAGCGGGTGCCATCAGCTGGCTCAGCCGTTGGGTGGCCTCCTGCCAGCTAAACTGCGTTTCGACCAGGCGGCGGGCCTGGGTTTGGAGGCGGACATAGAGGGCTTCGTCGGCTTGTAGCCGCTCGATCTGCCGGGCAAATTCTGCCGGGTTGCTGGCGAGCAAGACTTCCTCCCCTTCCCGGGCCCCGATGGCGTTGTTGACCAAGGGGGTGGTGATGCAGGGGATGCCCATGGCCATGGCTTCGAGGATTTTGTTTTGCTGGCCCGAACCGGTAAAAAGGGGGGCTACAAAGATGCGCCCCCGGCTGTAGGCGTCGCGGATGTCTTCGACCCAGCCGAAGACGGTCACCCGGGGGGAATGAGCGAGCTGTCTGACGGCGGCTGTGGGGCGGGCCCCAGCGAGCAGCAGGCGGTAGGTGGTAGGGAGCAGGGGCATGATCTCCCGGCCGAGCACCCTGGCGGCTTCCACGTTGGGGGCATAGCCGAGGTTACCGATGAACACCAGTTCGTGGTCGGCAGGGGCGGCGGTTTGGGGCTGGAAGAAATGGGTGTCGATGCCGTTGGGGATGATGTGGACTTCACAGTCGGCTGGCAGGTCGAGCTGGGCCCGGTCCTGGGCGGAAATGATGGTGTGGTGGGTAAATAGGCAGGCCAGCCGTCGCTCGTAGCGGCGCAGCTTGCGGGCTTCGAGCCGGAAAAACCAGGCCAGCCAGGGAGGGCTGCTGGCGCTCCGCCGCTCCATCCCGATGGAAAAGCAGTCCATGTAGTCGAGGGTGGTGGGAAGGGGGAGGTCCCGGGCATATTCGGCCATGCGCAGCAGCTGCACGTAGGCATGGTCGGGCTGCTCGGCGGCGACCCAGCTTTTCAGGGCGCGGTGCCAGCGAGGGCGGTAGAAAAAGGTCGCTTGCACTGGCAGGCGGCTCAGCAGGGACCGCAGCAGTTGCCACAGCAGGCCCGGCTTCCCCAACTGGTACACCCGCACTTCCTGGCACAGCGCTTCGAGCACCGCCCGGTGCGCGGGCTTGACGGGCTGCTCACTCAAACAAAACAGCAGCACCTCATGCTGCGCCGATAGTTCCCGGAGCTGGTGGTAGATCCGGAGTTTGTCACCCTTTTCGAGGGGGTAAGGAAAGCGGGAGGTGAGGACCAGCAGTTTCATAAAGCGGCCGCAAGATAGAACTTTTCCCGCTTTGGCCCGTGCTTTCTGCTTCGTAAGCCGGAATTTACCAACTAAAAAATATAGCAAAAATTCATCAAACTGCTTTGACTCCTGCCATTAAAACCCACCCTCGCACCACTCAGCCGTCAAAACTGACTTATGAAACAGGCTCCTCACTTGATGCTAAAAATCTAAGCTACTTTTGAGCCATGCGTTGGGGATGAGGCGCTACCCGGGAGACCCCAATCAAAAAAGTCAGAGGTATGTTTCCCCCACAAAAGATACCTGGACTTATCACTCATGCTCAGGAAAGCTGCTGGTTTTCCAGGGGAAAGGCTGGGTATGAGGTCCATCCATAATGAATGGGCCTGTGGAAGGGTCCACTACCAGATGCGTACTCCGTACGTCTAGGGTAAAATGGAAGTTGACGCGGTGAGGCTGTGCCTTGCCGCGTTTTTTTTGTTAGGGAAGGAGGGCACGGGGGAGGAGTAGGATTTTTTACCGCATCTGACGGAGGACAGACTTTCAGAAGTTCGCGGATCCTGAGATGCCCCGGTGTACCGGGGTAGGAGGCGCAAAATTCGCGGAGGCTATGGGTAAAGCAGGGCGTAGTGAAAGTGACCTGCGGTCACAGATCCGTCCCCTCGCTCCTCACCCAGTCGCTTATCGCTTATCGCTT
>CAZIVQ010000199.1:5566-6855 GCA_964542415.1 uncultured Bacteroidia bacterium
TCGCCACATCGCATGTCGCATATCGCCACATCGCATGTCGCGTAGTCGTAACAAACGGGCGGAAAATCAGGTTTAATAGGCTGTGAGTCAGCTATACCGGCTGAAACTTGAACCCTCCCCTACATGCTACTGGATTCTTTTACTGCCTTTTACCGCTTCATTCTCAAGATTGTCAATGCCTTTGGCGAGGACAAAGCCTTTAAGCATGGCGCAGCGATTTCTTACTACACCATTTTTTCCTTACCGGCCATTCTCATCATCCTTATTTATTTTACCGGTACCTTTTTGGGAGAGGCAGAGGTGAAAGAAGAACTGTTGGACCAAATCGAAGCGTTTGTCGGGTCTGATAGCCGCCAGCAAGTCGCCAACATTCTCGAGCGGGCCAACACCGAAAAAAACAGCTGGTGGACCACCCTACTCGGTATTGGGAGCCTACTATTTGGGGCCACCGGGGTTTTCTACACCCTCAAAGACTCCCTCAACGCCGTCTGGAAGCTCGATGCTCCCCAGCATAGCGGCGGCATCATCAAACTGCTATTCGACCGGGTGCTTTCTTTCGCCATGGTCCTCACCCTGGGATTTATCCTCACGGTGTCGATGATGCTCAAGACCCTCCTTTTCAAGGCCAGTGACCTGCTGAAGGAGTTCAGCGAAACCCTCATCAGCTTTCTGCAGCAGGTGCTTCCTGGGGAGAATGCCTGGGTCTACGACCTGGACCTCTACCTCAACCTCGCCTACGTCCTCGAATTCGCCGTTTCTCTTGGCGTCATCACCGCCCTTTTCGCCTTGATCTTCCGCTTTCTGCCCGATGCCCGCGTCCGTTGGAATGACATCTGGATTGGGGCCATCCTTACGTCGCTGCTTTTTGCCCTCGGGGAGCTGCTCATCAGCTGGTACCTCGGCCAAAGCAACATCAACAGCACCTACGGAGCCGCAGGCTCGCTGGTCCTCATCCTGGTCTGGGTCTTCTACTCCGCCCAAATTCTGCTGCTCGGGGCCGAATTCATCTATGCCTACACCGAAACGAAAGGCCGGCCCATCAAGGTCTCCCGCCTGGCTGATTCCATCATCAACTTCTCCCTATGGGAAGGCATACAGCGGCTCTTGGGTCGCGAGCCCAAAGATGAAGAAGCTGAAGCCCGCATCGAAGCCCTGGAAGAGCAAAACCTCGAATCGGAGGAAGAATTGATGCCGTGAGGGGACTACTTTCTCAGTAGAATATAAAAGGCAGCCATTTCTTTTCTGTGTAAAACCCTGTCAGCGTTCCCAAAAACGCTGACAGGGTTAAC
>CAZIVQ010000200.1:0-6843 GCA_964542415.1 uncultured Bacteroidia bacterium
CCCAGCGGTAGCCTGCCCGCTGCGCTACCTGCAACCGCAACGATGTAGAGGGCCCCTAACTCATGTCCCCAAAATATTGTTTGCCCGGGCTTTGGCCAGGTTAATGAGTAAATCAAGGGAGAGGTAACGCTCCAGTTCAATCGCTTCTCCTTCACTGAGGGTGCCACGCTTTTTTCTTTCCGTCAGGGCTTCGACCCGTTCACTCAGGTAAGGAGGGGCTTTCAAAGCAACAACCTTTTCGGGCGCCATTTGAGCCAAACTCCCTGCGATATCGCCAAAAACTTCCGTTACAGTCATAGGCTTAAGCTTTATCTTCAAGGTACGCAAGCCCTGGTTGTGAGTCAATTCCCAGTGGATTAAATCTCTCACCATCCCAATTCCCAAATCCCCTCCCTTCCCCACTTGCCAAGGGCAAAAATGCTGCGTACTTTTGGGGGCAACATTCCGGAACTGGGCTATGACAGTAATGTGTACAGCAACAGGCCCTACCGGCCCCGGCGTATTTGGCGCCGGCAGCGTAGTGGGCAGCCATTTGTGCCCCACGCCTGTTTCTACTCGTTTCCATCAAGTGCCCATTACATTTTGAAATTTACCGAATTTGACCTCAGCTACTCAGTCCTGGACAGCATCTTGTCCCTCGGATTTGAGGAAGCCACCCCCATCCAGGAGGAAGCCATTCCCCTTGCCCTCGACGGCAAAGACCTCATTGCCTGCGCCCAGACCGGTACCGGCAAGACTGGTGCCTACCTCATCCCGGTTATTGAGCGGCTGAGCGAGAGCCCTAGCGGGCATATCCGCGCCCTGATCATCGCCCCAACGCGCGAGTTGGCCGAGCAGATCGACCAGAACGTCGACGCCATGTCCTACTTTACCGGGGTCTCCTCGGTGGTGGTCATCGGCGGCAAAGACGCCGGCGGCTTTGACCGGCAGAAATACGCCATCCAAAATGGCGTCGACATCGTCATCGCCACCCCGGGCCGGTTGCTCACCCACATGGACCTCAACTACGTGGACTTCAGCCAGGTAGAATTCGTGATCCTGGACGAAGCCGACAAGATGCTCGACATGGGCTTCCATGCCGACATTCTCAAGATCCTCAAAGATGTGCCCGAAAACCGGCAGACGCTGATGTTTTCAGCTACCATGCCCAAGCGTATCCGGGAATTGGCCAAGCAAATTCAAAAAGAGCCGATCGAGATCAACTTCAACCTCTCCAAGCCAGCCGCGGGGGTAGCCCAGCGGGTGTTCTTTGCCTACGACGACCAGAAAATTCCGCTTTTGCAGCACATCGTAGAAACCGAAGAGGTAGAAAGCATGCTCATTTTCGCCTCCAGCAAGGTCAGTGTGGATGAAATTCATCGTAAACTGGACAAGCTCGGCTACGACGTGAGGGCCATGCACTCAGACAAAACCCAGGAGGAGCGGCAGGAGACCCTGCGGCTATTCAAAGCCAAGCAATTTAAAATCATCGTGGGAACGGATGTGCTGGCCCGGGGCATCGACATCGACAACCTGAGCCACGTGCTCAACTTTGACACCCCCCGCGACGCCGAGGACTACGTTCACCGGGTAGGCCGTACGGCCCGGGCTTCGGCCACCGGTAAAGCCATTACCTTCGTGAATCCGCGTGACATGCGCCGCCTGGCGGGCATCGAGTCACTGATTGAGTCGGAGATTCCGCGCGGGACCTTGCCCGATGAGCTGGGCGATGGCCCGGAGTATCGCGCTGGCGGGGGAGGCCACCGAGGTGGGGGGGGAGGCCGTCACGGCGGCGGCGAGCGGCGCGGAGGGGGCGGAGGCCGAGGCCGCCGAGGCGGGGGCGGCCGGGGGCCCAGAAGTGAGGCTGGTCAAAGCCGGAGCCAATCATCCCCAAACCAGGACCGCAGCGAAGGCCGCCCCAAAAAGAAGCGCAACCGGAATCGCAACCGCAACCGCAACCGCGGTGGCGGTGGAGGCGGCAACCAAGGCGGCGGCGGACAGGGATAGCCCTGAAAATAATCAGCCCGGCCTGCAAGCCTTTGCAGGCCGGGCTTTGCTTTTGGTTTGGGGTTTCTCCGGACTGCGGAATCCTATCTGAACGGTGGGGTTGCCCCACTTCCAGCCCCGGATGCAAACCCGCAGGGATAGTCCTAAATTGGGCGACATCTCAAAACCAAGTTCCCATGCAACGCCTGCTTCCCTGGCTTCTCCTGCTGCTGCTGGCCTGTGAAACGCCTCAAGACGCCCCCCAGCGCCCGCCCAACGTCCTGCTCATCCTCACCGACGACCAGGGCTGGGGCGACCTCAGCCTGCACGGCAACCCCAACCTCTCCACCCCCCATATCGACCGTATCGCCGAGCGGGGCGCCCAATTTGAGCGCTTCTACGTCAGCGCGGTCTGCTCGCCTACCCGGGCCGAGCTGCTCACCGGCCGCTATGCCGTGCGCGGCGGCGTCTACTCGACCTCGGCCGGGGGCGAGCGCCTCGACCTGGACGAGACCACCGTGGCTGAGTATTTCCAGCGAGCAGGCTACCGCACTGCCGCCTTCGGTAAGTGGCACAACGGCATGCAGTACCCCTACCACCCCAACGCCCGCGGCTTTGAGGAATTCTACGGCTTCTGCTCCGGGCATTGGGGCAATTATATCGACCCGCTGCTGGAGCACAATGGAAAATTGGTGCGGGGCAAAGGCTTTTTGCCCGATGACCTGACCACCCATGCCCTCGACTTCATCCGCCGCCATCAGGACGAGCCCTTTTTCGTGTACCTCCCTTTCAACACGCCCCACAGCCCCATGCAGATGCCCGATAGCCTGTGGGAGCCCTTTGCTGGCAAGCCGCTGGCGGCGGTGCATCGCGACCCTGACAAAGAAAATCCCGACTTTACCCGGGCCGCCCTCGCTCTGGTCGAAAACATCGACCATAACGTGGGCCGCCTCACCGTCGCCCTCGACTCCCTGGGCCTGGCAGAAAACACGGTGGTCCTCTTCCTCGGCGACAACGGCCCTAACTCGTGGCGCTGGAATGGCGACATGAAAGGCCGCAAGGGTTCCACCGACGAGGGAGGCGTACGTTCGCCGCTGCTGGTGCAATGGCCCGGACGCATCGCGGCGGGCAAGCAGATTCCGCAGATTGCCTCGGGCCTGGACCTGCTGCCCACCGTGACTGAGTTGGCGGGCCTAGCGCGGAAGGAGGGCAAGCCGCTTGATGGGCGCAGCCTGGTCCCTTTGCTGCTGGAAACGCAGCCCGAATGGCCCAAGCGCCTGCTGATCAACCATTGGCGGGGCAAAACCAGCGTGCGCAGCCAGCGCTTTCGCCTCGACCATGCGGGGCAGCTCTTCGACATAGACGCCGATCCCGGGCAGCGGCAAGACGTGAGCGCTGATTTTCCTGATCAGCGCGAAACCATGCTCGCGGCTCAGGCGGCTTTCGACCGCGGCCCGCTGACCGAGCTACCGGCGGAGGATGCCCGTCCTTTCCTCATCGGGCATCTCGATTATGACTACTTCCAGCTACCGGCCCGCGACCTGGTCGCTCAGGGCGGCATCCTCCGCTCCAACCGCTGGCCCAATTGCTCCTACTACACTAACTGGACTGCGACGGATGACTCCCTCACCCTTGACCTGGAGGTGCAGGCTGAAGGCACCTTCGAAGTGGTGGCCTACTACGCCTGCCCCGCCGCCGATACCGGCGCCACGGTGGAGCTGAGTTTCCGCGAGCTGCGGCATCGCTTCCGCATCACAGAGCCTCACGAATCACCCGCCTACGGCATGGCCCACGACCGGGTGCCGCGTGAGGAGTCCCTGGTCAAGGACTGGAAAGCGCTGCCGATTGGCAGCCTGACCTTTCCGGCGGGCCAAGGAACCCTGAAGCTCCAGGCCGTTTCGGTACCCGGCCGGCAGGTGATGGAGCTGCGGCTGCTGATGCTGCGAAGGGTAGGGGAAAGGTAAGCTTGGGAGATTTTTTTGCCGGAGGGGGATATATGATCCTTTTTTGCGAAATTGGTTGGTATGGATGCCTCGGAATTACAAGCGCTGCTGAAACTGGGAGAGACCTCCACGGTCCAATTCAAGCGAGACCTTCGCAATGAAACCTCATTGGCTCAGGAGCTGGTAGCTTTCAGCAATGGACCAGGCGGCCGGTTGATTGTAGGGATTGATGACAAAACCGGCCAGCCGCTGGGGTTGAACTACGCAGACCTTCAGCGCATCAATCAATTGGTTTCCAATGCGGCCAGCAATCAGGTGAAGGAACCGGTTTACCCCCTGACTGAAGTGGTAGAAGTGGAAGAAAAGCTGCTGATGGTCATCCAGGTAGAAGCCGGTACCAGCAAGCCCTACCTCGACAAGGATGGCATCATCTGGGTGAAAAGTGGGGCAGATAAGCGCAAGGTCACCAGCGCCGAGGAAATTTCTCGCTTGCTACAAAGCGGGCAGCGCTACCTGGCCGATAAGCAACCCGTTCCCGATGCCGGTCTGGAGGCAATGGATGAAGCATATTTTGTGGCTTTCTTCGAAAAGCAATACGGCCAGCACCCGGACGAAACGGGCCTGAGCCGGGCCCAGCTGTTGGAAAACCTGTACCTCGCCAAAGGGGGGCAGCTCAACTTGGGAGGCTTGCTGCTGTTTGGGAAAGCACCTGAGAAATTTTTTCCCGCGCTGATCATCAAAGCGGTCGCTTTCAAAGGCACGGAGCTGGCGGGCAATCAGTACTACGACAGCGAAGACATTGGCGGGAAGCTGGCGGAGCAGTTCCAGCTGGGCATGGCCTTTTTCAAACGAAACCTGCAAAAGGTGCAAAATGGCCAGTCTTTTAATTCTTTGGGAGAATGGGAGGTGCCGCAGGGAGCGCTGGAGGAAATCCTGCAAAACGCCCTGGTTCACCGGGATTTTTTCAAAAATGCACCCATCCGCCTGTTCATCTTTGATGACCGCCTCGAAATCATTAGTCCCGGCACCTTGCCCAACAGCCTGACGGTGGAGAACATCCGCTACGGCAACACCGCCATCCGAAACAACGTGCTGGTTTCCTTTGCCACCAAAATCCTGCCTTACCGGGGCCTGGGTTCGGGCATTCCCCGGGCCCTCAAAGCGGTGCCAGACCTCCAGCTTATCAATGACACCCAGTCAACCCAGTTCCGGGTCGTATTCCCGCGGCCGCATCAGTGAGCGCTTTGCTCTGTCAGGGCCCGCAGCTCGTAGGCAGCCTGTGGCTCTTCGGCCTGAGCCGGCTCCGGCCCCAGGGTGACCTTATGGTAAATGGTCGACAGGGGAAGGCGCAGCTTCAGCTCGGGCAGTTCGATGACTTCTTCAGCCTGGGTCAGCAGCCGTAGCTCCCAGCGATTTTTCCCCTGCCGTTGGTAATGCCAGGCCTCTATGCGTTCTTGTTCAATCAGCAGGTAATGCTGCAAGGAGGGCAAGCGAAAGTATTCCCGCATTTTGAAGCCCCGGTCTCGCTTTTCGGTCGCTCGCGAAAGCACCTCCACCACCAGCAGCGGGCTGCGTACACCCGCTGGCGATTGCTGGTCCAGCGGGTGACAACTCAGCATCACATCCGGGTAAACATAGCGGTCCGAGCGATAGCGGAATAGCTTCACACTTTCGGTGAACGCTTCGCAGCCCTGGCGGTCAGCGATGGGCAACAGCTGGGCATAGATTCTCCCCAGCAGCTGATTGTGCCGCTTGGTCCCGCCTGACATGGCCACGATCTCTCCATCGTGGTATTCGTAGCGCAGCTCACTGCGGGATTCGAGGGAAAGATAGGTTTCCCAGCTGTAGCTGGCCGGTGATTCAGGTTGATCCATGAAGGCAACTTTGCGTATAATTTACCCCTTTTCTTGCAAGCAACAAAAAAGCGCCCCGACCTTCCTGGCCGGAGCGCTTTTGGTGACCCAAGAGTCTGCTTACGGTTCCCACTCGATCACCAGGGGTGACCGCGGCGGTAAAGACAGCGTTTCGTCCAGACGCAGAGACTGCGCCCGGATCACGTCATAGCCTTCGCTCACTTCTCCCATCGTTTCCCGAAAACGATCGAGTGAAAGGTCGAATGCGCTCTCATTCTTGTTCAGTACCACCATCACGGTCTTCTCTTCATTCTGCCGAAAATAGACGTACACCCCATCGTGCAAGGGACCGTAGTGGGTCAGCTTACCGTGGTGAATGACGGGGTTTTCTTTGCGCCAATGGAGCAGGCGGCGCATAAAAGCCTGGGCTGCTTTGGCCTGCTCGCTCAGGCCCTCGCCAGTGAAGGCATTGACCGCATCGCCGGGCCAACCGCCGGGAAAGTCGCGGCGAATCTCTACGTGCGCATCCGTGCCTGGGTGGCTCATCAGGATTTCGGTGCCGTAGAAAACCTGGGGAATGCCGCGGGTGGTGAGGATAAACGCCATCGCATTCTGCCAAAGCCCGTAGTCTTCGTCGAGTTGGGTAAAAATGCGGCTCATGTCGTGGTTGTCAGCGAAGATCATGAGCATGTCGGGGTTGGGATAGAGGTAGTCCAGGGCCAGGGTCTCGTAGATTTTGAGCAGGCCAGAATTCCAGCCTTCTGCTTCCTTCAGGCCATCAACCAAGCTCCCCTGCAAGGGGAAATCCATCAAGCTATTGAGGGCGGAGGGGTAGCCGTTGTCGTTGCCGGCCTGCCAATGGGCGACAATGGGCACGAAGGGCGACCATTCTTCTCCCACGATGGAAAAGTGGGGGTATTCAGCCATGATGGCTTGGGTCCAACGGGCCATGAAGTCCTTGTCCGGGTAGGAATAGGTGTCCATGCGGATGCCGCCGAGGTCGGCGTACTCGATCCACCAGATGGCGTTTTGGATCAGGTAGGTGGCCATGAGCGGGTTGCGCTGGTTAAGGTCGGGCATGG
>CAZIVQ010000201.1:0-6832 GCA_964542415.1 uncultured Bacteroidia bacterium
GCGCCACCGGACAGTTGGGCTGGGTCACCGTTTCGATGAAGGCGGCAATATGCTGCTCGTTCCAATGTTCATTTTCCGCATTGAAAAGGGTGCGGATCATTTCCTCCCGGCTGATCTCCCGCTCCGGCTGGTGCTCGGCGAGATAGGTGCGCAGCAAGGTCTGCTCGTCATGGTTGAAGCGCTCGAAGAACTCATCGATCTGCTTCACTTTTGCTACGAAAGGCGCTTCGAAAGAATCAAAATTGCCAGGGGATTCCAGCCCGTCGGTCTGGGCAGGCAGACCGCAGGAAGCCACGACAATCACCAACCAAAACAGGAGAGAGCGAAGGCACACCGGTAGCCAGAGCTTGATCATGAACAGGTAAAAATGGGGGAAAAATAGCGGATGAGCGGCAGGGTACAACCCACCTAATCTTTGAGCGCTTCGGTAGAAAGGACCCCGATGTCCGACAAAAAGACATCCCAAAGCGTCTGAAGTTGCCCAGAGACCAATTTGTCGTACTGCTTGAGCACCACCTCGATGTTCTTCCGGGTCACATCACCGTAGACCATGCGGCCGTCTACGCTGCGGCGGTAAACTTGCTGCAAGGTGATGGTGCCATAATAGTTGCCATCGGGCGCTTTACGAAACTTGGTAAAGTAGCTGACGTTGGTCCAGGTGACCTCCACTTCCGAATCGCGGTAAAACTTGAGGCGGTTGAGGTAGGTACGGATGGGATACTTGCGCTTTTCATCGCGGTAAAGCGAAGAGACCTCCACGGTCGCCTGCTCATTGACAAAGAGACCCACGGCCTGGTCGATCGCCCGGTTGGCTTCGAGCATGGAAGCTTCCCGGTCCACGATGCGTCGGATGTAGGCTTCGAGTTCCTTGGTCTTGACCACGGCCTTGTCACCAAATTTTTCCAGCTCGGCCTCGGACAGTCCGGGCGGCAGGTCGGGAGGCGGGTTGGTCCCCACGCCATCGTTCATACCTGCACCCGATCCCCTACCTGGCTCACCCTCTACTCGTGCCATCGGGGTGCCGGGCCCAAGATTGGGATTTTGGCGCAAAATGCGGGCCACCTCTGCCGGGTTTTGGCCCATCTCGTGTCGCCCGGTACGGTAGAGGGCCATAAGCACTTCGCCTGGGCCAAGGTCAAGCGAGCCGCCCCCAGCTTCAGAGAGGCGGTAGCCACTGCCCCGCTTGGTGACTTCACCCACCAGCCAGTTGCCATTGGTCTGCAGCAGCCGGTCTTGGTTGTCGCCCGGGGGAGAAATGTTGTGATAGCCCATCAGCACCGCATCGTCCATGAGGATGAACTCCCCATCTTCTTTCCCAATAAGGTCCAGGTACTCGGCTTTGGTCACGTAGTAAGGCCCGCCGGGGTTTTCCACCACTTTGTAGCGGACTTTGTTGCTCCCCGCCAGGTTGACATTCAGGCAGACCAGGCTTGTCCCGTCCTTGAAGTAGATCACGTCTTGGGCAGAAACCCGATAGGACAAGCCTATGAGGAGGCCCCCAAGCAAAAAGAGAATTTTTTTTAAAGGTATTGAGTGGTTCATGCTGCTGAGGTTTGTGGTAGGATAATGGCCGCCAGCGCTTCCAGTGCTTTGTCAAATAAAAACACCAAACTTCGTGCCCAGGGCTAAAAAAAGACACGACCAGCCATTGCCGCTAGCCGCGGCTTTTCTAAATAAACGCATTTATGCGTCAAATAACATGGAAAAGGACGCAAAATTCCAGACGAAATGATGCCCACCGCCAAATTTCTTAGGCCACGATTTTACACACAAACGCGCAATTCTGGCAAGTATGCCGATACTGCCATAGCAAACCTTATGCTCCAGCTGCTCTTACCGCCGGGTCTCAGACCTGAGAGGCTACTATGTTAAGTTAACCCTGTCAGCGTTTTGGGAACGCTGACAGGGTTTAAAGCGATAAATGGATTGTGAACGAAGGAAAGAACTTGCTTCCCCATTTTCCCTTCAGAAAAAACAGCCTACCCCCCTACGGCACTTCCACCACATCCAAAATGCGGGTAATGACCTGCTCCGGGGTCACGTTTTCCGCTTCGGCTTCGTAGGTCAGGCCCAGGCGATGCCGCAGCACATCCTGGCAAATGGCCCGGATGTCTTCGGGGATCACGTAGCCCCGGTGCTTGATAAAGGCGTAGGCTTTGGCCGCGAGGGCCAGGTTGATCGAGGCGCGGGGTGAGCCCCCGTAGGTAATCAGCGGCTCCAGGGCCTCGAGTTTGTTCTTGGCCGGATAGCGGGTGGCAAAAACAATGTCGAGGATGTATTGCTCGATGCGCTCGTCCATGTAAACGTCGCGCACGGTCTCGCGGGCCTCCACGATGTCTTGCAGCGATACCACCGGCTTGATGTCGGTGTGGCTGCGGTTGACATTCTGGCGAATGATGAGGCGCTCATCTTCCTTTTCCGGATAGTCGATCACACACTTGAGCATGAAACGGTCGACCTGGGCTTCCGGCAGGGGGTAGGTGCCTTCCTGTTCCAGGGGGTTCTGGGTAGCCAGCACCAAGAAGGGCTTTTCGAGGATAAAAGTTTCCTCGCCCAGGGTCACTTGTTTTTCCTGCATGGCCTCCAGGAGCGCACTTTGCACCTTGGCCGGGGCCCGGTTGATCTCATCGGCGAGGACGAAGTTGGCGAAGACGGGGCCTTTTTTCACCGAAAACTCCAGGGTCTTCTGGTTGTAGATCATGGTCCCCACCACGTCGGCTGGCAGGAGGTCTGGCGTGAACTGGATGCGGCTGAACTTGCCTGCTACGGCGGTCGAAATGCTCTTGATCGCCAGGGTTTTGGCCAGGCCCGGTACCCCTTCGAGCAGCACATGCCCCCCCGAAAGCAGGCCGAGCAGCAAGCGCTCGATCATATAGCTCTGCCCCACGATGGCCTTCTTCACTTCCGTATTCAGCAAGTCGATGAAAGCGCTCTTTTCCTTAATCTTTTCGTTCAGCGCCTGGATGTCTATGGCTGGTGCCTCGCTCATGGTTGGGTAGAAATCGGTGGTAAAAAATGAAAAAATGAGATAAAGCTTCTAACTCGCAAAATTAGGACAAAATCCCCTGCCAAGGTGTTAATGTTGTGTTAAGTAAAGGAGAGAAAGGGATGCGGGTTTAGGACAGAGGGGCGGCAGTTTATTTCACCGCAGATCGAAGATGCCAGATCGAAGATACCGGAGTGTGAAATCGGCAGAAGCGGAGAAAGCGTAAAGCTTGCAGAGTTCTGAAAAGCAAAACGTTGGAAGAACGCAGAGTAAGGCGCAAAGTAAAGAGTTGAAAAACAGTGGGTTGTCCTTTTTGGCCCAAAATAAAAAAAAGGGAGGTTATTTTTCGACTGTTACAGAGGATCGACCTTCCGCTCTCGTTTCGTTCAATTTTTCTCCGGTTGCAAACATATGAGAGCGCGGAGTTCGCAGAGAGAGGGAACCTTATTGCTGTGCATTCGGTTTCGGCTCAACTATCTGACCCAAATTGGGTTATGACTTTACCTCCGCGAACGTTGCGGTAAGCTTAATCATCGCCCGCTGTGCTCACCTTCACCGAAAACGGCATCTATTGTCCCGCCGCCGATGTCTACATCGACCCTTGGCGCCCGGTCGAGCGGGCCCTGATTACCCACGCCCATGCCGATCATTCACGCTGGGGCATGAAAAAATACCTGGCCCACCACGACAGCCTGCCGGTGATGCGGCTGCGGCTGGGGCAAGACATTGACGTACAAGGCGTTGCCTACGGGAAAGTCCTGGACCTCAACGGCGTCAAGGTCTCCTTCCATCCGGCGGGCCACATTGTGGGCTCGGCCCAGATCCGGCTGGAGCATCAGGGCGAAGTATGGGTCGTATCGGGCGACTACAAGCTCGAAGACGATGGCCTCTGTACGCCCTTCGAACCGGTGAAATGCCATACGTTCATTACGGAATCTACCTTCGGGCTGCCGGTCTACCGCTGGCAGCCGCAGGCAGTGGTTATGGCTGAAGTTAACGCCTGGTGGGCCGCCAACGCCGCCGAAGGCAAGGCCTCCCTCCTCTCCGGCTACTCCCTGGGCAAGGCCCAGCGCATCATCCAGTCCGTCGACCACGACATCGGGCCAGTCTTCACCCATGGGGCCGTCGAAAACACCAACGAAGTGCTGCGCGCGGCTGGGTTGGCCCTCAAGCCCACCATTCGGGTCGTGGCCCAAGGGCCGGACAAACACACCAAAAAAGACTTTCGCCAGGCGCTGATCATCGCCCCGCCGGGGGCTATCGGCTCTGCTTGGGCCCGGCGCTTCCAGCCCTTTTCGCTGGGCATCGCCTCCGGCTGGATGGCCCTGCGCGGGGCCCGCCGCCGCCGCGCTGCCGACCGCGGCTTCCTCCTTTCCGACCATGCCGATTGGCCAGGCTTGAATGAAGCCATCGCCGCCACCGGCGCTGAAAAAGTGTTCGTTACCCACGGCTATTCTGACCTTTTCGCCCGCTGGCTGCGCGAGCAGGGCCTCGAAGCCGAGGTGGTGCAGACCCAGTTCGAAGGTGAATTGGGAGAAATCAGCGAAGGAGAGGAGTGACAGTTTTCAGTTTACAGTTTACAGTTTACAATTTTCAATGAACAGTGATCATTGAACCCTGCTCCCTGAACCCTGACTTTTGCTATGCTTTCAACGCTGTCAGGGCAAAAACAGGACCGGTGAGCAGCCCTGACAGCGTGAGTACCTTGAACCCTGCTCTCTGACTACGCAATGTCCAGCACGCCTTTGTAATAGTTCACCACATCTTCGATGATGGCATCGAGGGTGTATTCGAGTTCGAAGCCGAGGGCTTGGTTCAGCTTGGTGATGTCGGCGGTACGCCGGTTCATATCTTCGAAGCCAGGGCCGTAGACCTCTTCGTAGGACTTATGGATGACCTTGGAGCGGTTGCCGGTTTTCTTGGCTACCTTCTCGGCCAGTTCGTTCATGGTGATCTCGATCGGGTTGCCGACGTTGAACTCCTCCCCTACCCCTTTGCCCGTAAACATCAGGCCGGTGATGGCGCGGATGGCGTCGGCGACGTGCATGAAAGAGCGCTTTTGCTCGCCAGAGCCGAAGACCACGATGTCCTCGCCGAGCAGGGCGCGGCGCACAAAGTTGGGGATGACCATGCCGTAGTTGGAGAGTTGGCGCGGCCCCACGGTATTGAAAAAGCGGGCGAGCACGACCTCCGTGCCGTATTCTTTGTGGTAGGCAAAGGCCAAAAATTCGTCCATGGCCTTGGTGTTGGCGTAGGCCCAGCGGTGGTTGCGGGTGTGGCCCTCTACGCGGTAGTCGGTTTCTTTGAGCTTGCCGGTTTGGGTAAGGTCGAGCAGGTCGAGGCTTTTGCCGTAGATTTCCGAAGTCGAGGCCACCAGCAAGCGCTTTTGGTGCTGGTTGATCAGATCGAGCACGATATCGATGCCACGAATGTTGTCGAGAATGGTCCGGACCGGGTGGTCCATGATGTACTTGACGCCCACGGGCGCGGCGAGGTGGTAGCAGTGGTCACACCAAGCGATGAGTTCGTCCATGGCCGCCTTGTCAGTGACGGTACCTTCGACGAAGGAAAAAGCGGGGTTGGCTTGCATGCCGTCGAGGTTTTCGAGGCGGCCGGTGGAAAGGTTGTCGATGGCCTTGACGTGGTGGCCTTGTTGCAGCAGGCTATCAATCAGGTTTGATCCGATAAAGCCGGCACCGCCGGTGACCAAGATGTTCATGCTCAAAGGGTGTATTGGATTGGGGAGAAGGAAAAAAAGCAGGAAAACAAGCCCTGGTGGGCCCGGAAATTTCGAAAGCCAATTACGTTTTTTCCTTCGAAGGAACCAAGCAGGCGTAAGGGATGGGAGAGAGATGGCGGAATTTGGGGGAGGTGCCCACACCCGGGAAAAGACAGCTTGGCTATCGGCGAGGCGCTGACTTCGCTCCTGCCGCACGTTAAATCCTTGCGATTAAATCGGCCAATTGGGACTGGAGTTCAGGAAGATGTACTTCCAATATGCGCCAAATGATTTCATCGTCTGTTTCGAAATAATCATGCACCAAGACATGCCGGGATTTGGCTATCCGCACCCATTCAATCTCAGGAGCCATCATTCGGGTAGCCTCTGGTATGCGATTAGCCGCCTCTCCAATCACCTGGATATTTCTTACTACCGCGTCTTTCGTTTTCTGGTCAGCTAAAAAATCTTCATAGCTCATCCCTTCTACATAAGAAAGGGCACGATCCAGGGCTTCTGCCATATCCAAAACCAGCAACTTGGGCTCACGCTGCGACATATACCAGGTCTTTTTGTACGTAGGGTAACATCCGATCCTTAATTGCCCGCAGTGAAACCAAATCCACTTTCTCTCCCAAAATCTGTTCTAGCTCCATGGCAAGGTCTACAAATTCCAGCCCGATAGGCCCGTTAAACTCCACCAATAAGTCGATATCACTATCAGGCTGAGCTTCCCCCCTGGCCAAGGAGCCAAAAATTCCTAGCCTGGCAATGGGATACCGATAAGACAAATCGGGTAAATGGCTGGCTAAAATTTGCTGAGCTTCTGAAAGAGTAATCATGACGCGTGGCTGTGATTCAGTAAAACTAAATATAGCAAATGTTTACCTGTAAGAGAGCAGGTACCTTATATTTTCCCAAGCCCCTTTTTCACCACGGATCATGGACCCCGAAGAAACCGGGGGCACGGAGGTATTTCACGAAGGACACAGATGCTCGTTATTCGTTATTCTTTGCTCATTATTCATTATTCCCCGAAGCTTCGCTTCTTCCCCTATTCCCTATTCCCTATTTAGGCGTGTACGAAACTTAGCTTAACAAGCTGATAAACAGGTCAGATCGACCTT
>CAZIVQ010000202.1:0-6819 GCA_964542415.1 uncultured Bacteroidia bacterium
GCCTTTGCGCCTTTGCGTGAAACAAAAAGGGGAAGTTACTCTTTGAGCCTTCCTTACCTGCTTTTTCCTTTCCCATTTCTCCCGCAAATCTCCATCTTCAAATCATGGACCCAGCCGAACGAGTGCCTGTGGAGCAAAGTAATTGCCCAATTTAAACGCAGGCCTGTCCTCGGTAAAACCGGGACCTGTCCCTGGTAAAACCGGGACATTTTCCCGCGGGAAAAGTCTTGGGACCCGCCTCTGGAGGAAAAAAGGCAAGGTTAAATGGTTGAGAATTTAGCTCTGCAAGCACTAGGCTGAAGCAATAGACAAGTTGCTGAAAGAATGATGCCAATGGAGCCCAAACGGGGGCGCAGCGGTAGGCGGTTCTCTTCGCAGGAGCAGCTTGATCGCCCGAAACAGCCTCTCCAAACCCCCTATTTAGCGGCTCAAAAGGAAGATGTTGGCTCGCCTTTTTTCCTTCTCTTCTAAAATTTATACCTTCAGAACATGGACTTAACCGAACAAGAAGACAAGCTCCACCAGCTGCCTCCCGACAGCAGGAAAAGTTCAAGTCGTTTCTCCTGCAAAAGGAAGCCACCCGGTAAGCAGGCAGGACAGAACCATACGCCGTCGCAGGCCTAACTTTATTACGAAAGCGTCAAAAATTAACGACATGACCCTCGCATTCAAAAGTTCCCAGGGAAAAGCATATTTCATCAAGGCTAAATTGACCAAGAAAGGAAACAGGTCGTACTTTCTTACCACGAAGAAAGATGATGCTTGCCTCAATGAGATGCCTCAAGGCTACGAAGTATTCGAAAAGTATGACTCGGGTATGATGTTTATCCGCAAAAGCAAAAAATCCAATTTTGAGCCTGAAGCGTTAGCCATCATCGAGCGGGAGCTAACTCAGAACGATTCCATTTCTGATTACAAACTAGATGTAAACGGAAACGAAGTCACGGTGTACATCTTAGCATCGGGCAGGCCAGGGGGCACAGCGCAGAACCGTTTCGCTGAGCCCGACCGGGATTCCTTTTTCAACCAGGGGTTCAGGGGCCGCTATGAGGCCGCGATGCGAATCAAGCTCCACCTTAGCAAAAGCGAGCGCGAGGTTGAATTTATGCGGTATTGCTACCGGGGTTCCGTCGATGATTGGATCACGGTAGGGGGCGGAAATGACTTCAAAGCCTTAGCCAAGGAGTTTCTTTATCATTTGGGGAAGGATTCTTATTATGACTTAATTGGGTTTTGACCCCCTGACATCGGCGGGAGATGTTACTTTTACCCTATTTTTCGAGCAAATCCGCAAGCACTAGTGCTCCAATAACGTTTTTATCTATGAGCAACCCCACCATCTACCAGCTGAAAATCACCCTGAAAAGAGCGAAGCCGCCCATTTGGCGACGCATCCAGCTGAGCGGCGACACCCTGCTGCCCGACCTGCACAAAATCATCCAGGCCACTATGGGCTGGACCAATTCACACCTGCACCAATTCATCCACCAGCGCATGTTTTTCGGTCCCCCCGATCCGATGGGAATGATGGACCTGGAAGACTATCGCAAGATCAAAGTCAGCGATTTACTGCAGAAAGAGAAAGCCAAGATGTCCTACGAATACGACTTCGGCGATGGTTGGGAACATGAGGTCTTGCTGGAGAAAATCCTGGAAAAAGACCCCAAGGTCAAATATCCGGTCTGCCTCAAAGGCAAAAACGCCTGCCCCCCCGAAGATTGTGGAGGGGTGTGGGGCTACGCTGACCTAGTCCAGGTCATGCAAGATCCGCAGCACGAAGAACATGAAGAAATGAAGGAATGGCTGGGCGGTGAGTTAGATCCCGAAGCCTTCGACCTGGATGAGGTAAACCGGCGGCTTCGCTCCAAAAACTACGGAATGTACAGCTTCTTTTAAGCCTGCGGCGACGCGTAAACCACGCCTAAATCGTAAACCCTGTCAGCGTGTTGAGCACGCTGACAGGGCATAGCTGCGCACGCGCAGCGAGAGAGGGCGGGCAGTCCTACCCCTTTTCTTCCGTCTTCCGGTCTAGGGTCAGGATCTCAAAATTGTGGTTGGTGTAGATGCAGATGTCGGCGGCGATGGTGAGCGATTCGCGCACGATCTCTTCGGCCGTCAGGTGGGACGCATGCCGCTTGAGGGCCACGGCAGCGGAGCGGGCGAAGTTGGCCCCAGAACCGATGGACATGACGTCTTCGTCGGGTGAAAGCACGTTGCCGTCGCCGCTGATGATCAGGCCTTCGCTATCGTCCATGACGATGAGCATGGCTTCGAGGCGGCGTAGGTAGCGGTCGGTGCGCCAGTCTTTGGCCAAGGCGATGGCGCTGCGGCGCAGGCTGCTACGGTACATGTTGAGCTTTTCTTCCAGCCGCTCTACGAGGGTAAAGGCATCGGAGGTCGAGCCGGCAAAGCCCACCAACAACTTGCCATCGGCGATGGAGCGGACCTTGCGCACGTTGGACTTGGCGACGGTGTTGCCGAGGGTGGCTTGGCCGTCGGCCCCGAGGGCGATTTTTCCTTTGTGGAGAACACCGAGGACGGTAGTGGCGTGAATCATTGTGGAGAGAAAAGAAATGAGAAAAAAGAAATGAGAGGACAGATTAAACTGCCCATGCAGTGGCTGTAACTTACGAAAAACGCCCGTCTCGGTTGGAAACGGGCGCGTATGCAGTGCCTGAGGGCCTTTATTCCATCTCCTCTTCGCGGTTGAGCAGGGTGTGGACGTTGTTCTTTTTGTCGAAGTCGTAGACCTCGCCGAAGTTCTGGTTGCGGCGCTTTTTGAGGAAGTCGAGGCGGGGTTGCAGCTGCTCCTTGCTGAAGAGGAGCTTGTCTTTGCCATAGACCGCATCTTCGCGCGATTGGAAGTTGTAGTCGTATTCAGGGCTCATGACGATGGCCTCTTCGGGGCAGACTTCTTCGCAGAAGCCGCAGTAGATGCAGCGCAGCATGTCGATCTCGAAAAACTCGGGATAACGCTCTTTAGGGTCGTCGCTTTCGACTTCAGCTGCCTGCATGCTGATGGCCAAGGGCGGGCAGGCGCGGGCGCAGAGGCCACAGGCCACGCAGCGTTCCTTGCCATTTTCGGTGATCAACACCGGCCGGCCGCGAAACTCCGGGCCCAATTCAGATTTGACCTCCGGGTATTCAAGGGTAACGGAGGGTTTGAAAATATGCTTGAAGGAGTACCACATGCCTTTGAACACCTCGGGGAAGTAGAGCTTCCCCCAGAAATCCATTTCGCGTTCCTTCTTGCTGCCTTTTATGATGCCGTGTTTTCCACTCATAATCTTGTGAGGTTCCTGTTCGGGTGCTGAAAAATAACAGTTACACATTGATTAACCAAACATTGCAGGGATAGTTTGCGAGAACGTCTTGCTGGTAGATGCAGGGCACGCCCTGCACCTGAAAATCTGGTGGCGGCGAGAGGGCGCGATTATTTGGCTGCCCCTGAAAGAGTAGGGGAAAAGCCGTACCTTCGCAGCATGTGGCGAGACTTTCTGCATTTTGTCCGCATCTCCCGGCCGCTGAATGTCTTCATTTCTATGTTGGCTTTCGGGGTGGGTTGCTATTTGGCTACCCATCAGTCATTTAGCTTCTTGCAGGATGCCGCCTTCTGGGCCACAGGGCTTATGATCGCCCTTATCGCCGCCACCGGTTACTGGATCAACGACGTCTACGACTACCGCATCGACCGCATCAACAAGCCCCA
This sequence comes from uncultured Bacteroidia bacterium, assembly GCA_964542415.1. Classification (GTDB taxonomy): domain Bacteria; phylum Bacteroidota; class Bacteroidia; order J057; family J057; genus CAZIVQ01. Next base: position 3,710 of record CAZIVQ010000202.1, read on the forward strand.
CAAACCCGTGGTCAATGCCATCCTTTCGGTGAAGAAGGTGCTCACCGTCTATTTTGTGGTCAATGCCGGCATCATGCTCTTCACCTTGGGCTACCTCAGCTGGTACAAAGGCCACCTGGAGATTACCTTTATCAACCTGCTATCGATCGCGCTGCTGTTCGTCTACGCCAGCTTTCTCAAGCGCATCGGCGTGCCGGGCAACCTCACCATCGCCTTCCTCACCGCCTTGGTGCTCATCTTGGCCGGCTACCTCTACGAGATCACCTTGCCATTGGTCTGGGCCATCGTCTTCGCCTTCGAGATCACCTTTATCCGCGAGGTCACCAAAGACGTAGAAGACATCCCCGGCGACCTCGCCTTCAACCTGCACACCCTGCCCATCCAGATCGGCATTCGCCACACCAAGACCATCCTCTGGGTGCTGTACGTCTGCTTTTTGGTCTCGACCTACCTGCCCTTTGCCTACGCCTGGTGGCAAGGCCACGAGCTGCTCTGGACCTACCTCAGCTTGTCGATCGTGCTGGTCCAATTGCCCTGTGTGTACCTGCTGTGGCTGCTCTTCCGCAGCCAGGACCCGGCCGATTTTACCCGCCAAAGCCGCTACCTCAAGTACCTGACCTTGGCCGGGATTTTTACGCTGTTTTTTTTGGGATAGGGAGAAAATGGAGAAGAGAGAAGAGAGTTGAGAGATGAGAAAATAGACGAAGAAACCCTCGGGGCCGCCGGTGTAGTACCCCTCCGCAATCCGCCCCAGGCCTCTTACCGCCCCAAACTCGCCTTTCTCACCTCCACCACCAGCACCGAAAAGCTCTCATCCGGCGCGGGGTGCGACAGGTCGAGGCGAATGCCCTCGTGGTCAGGTTGGTAGCTGAGCGTCCGGCCGGTCTCCCATTTGAAAGCCCGCAGGGGATTTTCGCTTAAGCCCTTGAGGTATAGCTCTCCATTAGCTGGCCAGTCCCGCACATGCACGTACAGGCGCAACCACGTACAGGCGCAACGTTTGCGCGTCGATCTCCTGGCTTTTGGATCCATTCGGCGTACATGTTGCGGCCCATGATTTCGCCCTCCCAGACCCCGGCCGGTATGCTGTACAGGCCAAAGTGGATGAACATCCCGAAGCGCGCTTCTTCAAACCAGTCGATTTCGGAAATTGGCGCGGGAGAAGCGCGTTAGCCTCATGGCCCACTTTTCTACAGGAAAACCCTGGTCGACCTATTCAGCCACTTGCCTATCCCCACTCTATACTCCATACTCTACCTCATCCTGCCACGGCACCGAAGGAAAAGCCCCCATGCGCGTACAGGCGAGGGCGGCGGCTTGGCTGGCCCAGCGGGCGCTTTCGGCCAGGGAAAGGCCCTGGTCCAGGCCGGAGACCAGGTAGCCGCAGAAGGTGTCGCCCGCAGCGGTGGTGTCCACCGCCTCGACCGGAAAGGCCGGCAGGCGTTCGTGGCCTTCGGGGGCGAAAACCAGGCAACCGGCTTCGCCCAGGGTGATGACCCCTCGCTCAATGCCCCGGCTACGCAAGGCCGGCAAGGCCGCCTCGGGCCGGGCCAGGTCCAGGGCCTCGCCCGTGACAAAGGCCGTCTCGGTTTCGTTGGTGACCAGCAGGTCCACCTTGGCCAGGTAGGCCAGGTCGAAGGCCTGGGCCGGGGCCAGGTTGAACACTGTCTGCACCGGCAGGCCGTCACAGGCGTCGAGCAGGTAATAGAGCGATTCGACCGGGATTTCGTATTGGAACAGCACGTACTGAAAATCACCCCAGGGAATATTCAGGGCGGCTAGCCGCTCAGGCGTGAGCTGTCCGTTGGCGCCAGCGGCCACGGCGATGTAGTTGCGGCCCCGCTCGCCGATGAGGATGAGGGCCGTGCCGCAAGGGCCCGGCACCGTCTGCACAAAGCGGGTGTCCATGCCCGCCTCGGTGTAGATCGCCCGCATCTGCGGGCCGTAGCTGTCTTCCCCCAAGCAGGTCACAAAGGCCATGTCAGCCCCGGAGCGGGCCACAGCCAGGGCTTGGTTGGCGCCCTTGCCGCCAAAGGTCTGAGTAAAGGCTCCTTCGGTGATGGTTTCCCCCACCTGTGGCAAACGGGGGAGCTTCATGATCATGTCGACATTGGAACTACCGATAACGAGGACGGAGGCAGACATGGCAATAGGATTGGATGGAGAGGAGGGAAGGACATGGAATTGCAGCAAGTACGCTCGCTGAGGCTAAAGATAAGTGGTAAGCTTTATTTCCCCCAACTCAAGACCGAGCATTTCCGCCGCGTAGCCGATCAGGAATATGGGTTAGCCTGTGCTTCTATCTGGCCAAAAATCACTAAGTTACCCTCTCACTTCTATTCCAGACCCCCAAAACCGGCCATGCGTACGCCGCAGTACTTAAAAATCAAAGCCGAGCTTCGTAAGCAAATTTTGGAAGGCGTGTACCAGGAGCAGGCAATCCTACCTTCTGAGCACGAGCTAGCGGCCCTGCATGGGGTGGCGCGCTCCACGGTACGGCAGGCTTTGGAAGAATTGGTGAAGGAAGGGTTGATCGAAAAGCAGCAGGGGCGGGGGAGCGTGGTGAAGCGCCAAAGCCTGGGGCTGCTATCCTTTCGGGGTTTCTCCGACAGCCTGGAGCGCAGCCAGCATCCCACGACCAGTTGCCTGCTCGCCCCTGCCAGCCTTCAGCCTTGGCCCAAGCCATTTTTTTACCCCCTCAGCCGGGCCGAACGCAAGGAACCCTGCTGGTACCTGCCCCGCCTGCGGCTGGTCCAAGCCGAGCCCGTCATGCTCGAATACACCTACCTCCCCTCCGCCGATCTATCAGGTTTTGGTGCAGAGCCGCTAGTAGATGGCTCCCTTTTCCGCACCCTCTCCCAGCAGTACCACCTTACCGTCAACCGGGTCGAGCAGGACCTGCGCGCCATCGAAGCCCAAGGCGAAGCCGCCCAGCTGTTGGAAGTCGCAGCTGGCACGCCCCTGCTGCATCTGTACCGCCGCTACGGCACTACTGAGCCAGATTTTTTTGTCTACAGCTCGCTCTTCTGCCATACCGGGCGCTACGCTATCGGGACGGAATTCGGGTGATTTTGAGGCACGCAGAGGGGAAAGAGAACGCAGAGAAATAC
>CAZIVQ010000203.1:0-6801 GCA_964542415.1 uncultured Bacteroidia bacterium
CGCGTCTCCTTTTCGGGCTGTTGGTCGGAACGGCTCTCTTTCACCTCGCGGCCAACACGGTCCTGCCGATCAGCGACCTCTGGCGCAACAGCTTGCACCTCGGCTTGCTAGGCGCAGCGGGGTTTCTGCTGTATCCGGCCCGGCGGGGGAGCCCCCGCCGGGCAGATGAGGGCTGGTCTTGGTGGCTGGGGCAGATCCTCCCCGCCGTGCTGATTCTTAGCAGCAGCCTATATCTGCTGCTGTTCGAACATGCCTTGCACGACCGAGCTGAAATTCCCCTCTGGCATGACCTGCTCGCAGCGGCGATCGCCGTGCTGCTGACCTTGGAACTCAACCGGCGTTGTACCGGCTGGGTGGTTCCTTGGCTGGGACTACTCTTTGCCAGCTACGTGCTGGGCCTGGGGCGCTACCTGGACGGGGCCTTGTACTTTCGGGGCTTTACCCTGACTCGTTTTCTATACCGCATGTATTTCACGGATGAGGGGCTATTCGGGACCATCGCCTCCATTTCCTCCACCTACGTATTCGTGTTCGTCCTGTTTGCGGCCTTTCTCAGCCGCTCGGGCGGAAGCCAGTTCGTGCTGGCGGTAGCCCAGCGCTTGATACAAGGCATCAAAGGAGGGCCTGGTCTGGTGGCAGTCCTGGCTTCGGGGTTGATGGGCACCATTTCGGGGAGCGCCATTGCCAATACCGTATCCACGGGCAGCATCACCATCCCGCTGATGAGGCGGGCGGGGTTTCGACCCGCTTTCGCGGCTGGGGTAGAGACGGCAGCCTCTACGGGTGGCCAACTGATGCCGCCCATCATGGGGGCAGGAGCCTTTTTGATGGCGGAGTATACCGGCCTGCCATACGCTGAAATCGTGGCGGTGTCAGTGCTACCTGCCCTGCTGTACTTTGCCTCGGTGGCCTTCAGTGTCTATCAATACGCCCAGCGGATGGAACTGCCCGCCATAGAGGGGGACGCCACCCCTCAACCCTGGCCCGAGCTGTTGCGAGAGGGCCTGCCCTTTTTGCTGCCTTTTGCCACGTTGGTTATCCTGCTGGTAGCAGGCTTCACCCCCGTGATGGCGGCTGGTGTCGCCATCCTGGTTGTGATCGCTAGCTCCTGGTTGACCCGAGAGTATGGCATGGACGGGCGCATCATCCTGGAGGCGTTGGCCCTGGGAAGCCGCAACATGGTGATCACGGGGCTGCTTCTGGTGGCGGCCGGGCTGCTGATCGGTTGTCTGGCCATGTCGGGGCTCTCTATCAGTTTCTCGCAACTGCTGCTCAGTTGGGCGGGCGAAAGCCTGCCGCTCTTGCTTTTGCTGGTAGCCTTGGCCTCCCTGGTATTAGGCATGGGCTTGCCGGTAACAGCCGCGTATCTAATGCTGGCCATTCTGGCGGCCCCAGCCTTAGAAGCCCTAGGGGTGCCATTGCTGGCTGCCCACATGATCATCTTTTGGCTGTCGCAGGACAGCAACGTGACCCCGCCCTTGTGTCTGGCCGCCTTCGCCGCCGCAGGCATCGCTGGCGCGTCGCCTCTGCGCAGCGGCGTGCAAGCCTGGCGCATCGCCAAAGGATTATACCTCCTGCCTTTGCTATTTGCCTATACGCCCCTGCTTACCGGGGGAATATCTGCACAACTGTACACGGCGCTTTTCGCTCTGCTGGGGCTGTACGCCCTCTCAGCCGGGATGACCGGCTACCTGCGTGGACCGCTGCGCGGTCCGGGCTGGCGTGGCTTAGCGCTAGGCACGGGCGTGATGCTGCTGTGGCCGGCGTGGCCCTGGCAAATGTTGGGAGTAAGCTTATTGTTGCTGTTGCGCCTGAGAAAGGCCGCAGGGTTATCCGTCAGTTGAGCAAAGCTCAATCGCTCAACTCAGAGGGAGGACTGAGCCACTTCGGGCGCACCTGAGCCAGTCGGCGCAAAAAAGCACGATGACTCTGCGCGGGAGCTTGTTGGCGGTTGCGGCGGTTGAATTGGGCCAGCCGGACGGCGTAGGCGAGGGGCGGATTCTGAGCCATCTCGGCTTCGAAGACCTCACGCTCAGCTTCAGAAAGTTCTGCTTCCAGGTACGCGTCGATTTGTTCGAATGACTGCATAGGCGGTAGGGTAGTACGTTTGACTTCAGGGCTGCACCGAGCCCTAGGAGAGAGGAGCGAAGAGTGGCAGAGACATCAGAAAAGAAGGGGAAATATGGCTTCTCAAGCTTACAGAGGATGTAGCAAGATGTCTAGTTGAAAATGGGTGGCTGATTACCTGGTTTGAAGATTCCAATGGATCTTAAGTAGACTGATGAACAGAGGATTATGTTTGTACATTTGCGAAAACTGAGCTGCTCAATGGCACGGTTGGGATACGCCCGTTGCTCGGCCATAGGGAGCAAGGCTTTGTGAAATGAATGATCGCTCTTTTCAGGTGTGGTGCTGACCAATAATAAGGCACCCTTATGATGGGAAACGGGCTGGTGGGTCTCGCCCAGGAAGAAAAAAAAGAACTATTTTCGGGGGACTTTCCTGCCTCTTTCCAGAGCGAGTGAAGAGAAGAAAATCCCTGTTCTGATCCTCACAAACAACGAGGGGCGGCTTTTCTGTCTTACCTAATTCAACGGGATCAGGGTGGGAAGTAGGTTGCAGGAGCCTATCAGTAGCCTGCGCGAGGGGCAGCGATCATTTACGCGGGGTTGGACTTTGCAAGTGGTACTCAAAACTTCTAATTTAGCCCGGAAATTCAATCAACCAGATCGGATGGATCAATTCCAATTTAGTGTCGAAGCCCTGGGTAGCTCTACCACCCACGCCATACCCATGCTGCTGTTGCTACTCACCGGGCTGGTCCTGATGCTGATGGATGCCTTCCGCGTGCAACAACCCATTCCCTGGGTGACGGCCGCTGGCCTGGCCGCTTCGGGGGTGTGGGCCGCCCTGGCCGCCCCCGCGGGTGGTCGCATCATTTTCTTTGGCATGATGGAAACGGGCGGCATTGCACCCATGGTGCATCTGTTCCTATGCATCTCCGGTTTGCTTACCTTGTTTTTTCTGCAAGATTATCTGGTTCGGCAGGGACGCGAGGTGTACTCCGTCTATCCTCTGCTGGTTTTTGCAGTGCTGGGCATGATCATGCTGGCCAATGCCAATGACTTAGGCATAACCTTCATCGGGCTGGAGACCATGTCCATTTGCTTATACATCTTTGCCGCGCTGTTCAAGACCGATCCGCGCTCCAATGAGGCAGGTCTGAAATACTTCTTGCTGGGGGCCTTTGCCTCGGCCTTCCTGCTCTTCGGCATTTCGCTGATTTACGGCATCACGGGCTACACCAACCTCGAGTTGCTGGGATCACCCGAGTCCCTGGCCCGCATGCAGGAAAGTGAGTCTGTGTTTTACGTGGCGGCAGGATTGGTCCTGATCGGCTTTCTTTTCAAAGTCGCAGCCTTTCCCTTTCACAACTGGACGCCGGACGTGTACACCGGTACTCCCACGCCTCTGGCGGGCTTCATGGCCACGGGTTCCAAGCTCTCCGCTTTCGTGGCCCTGGCCGTGGTGATGCAAAAGGCCCAGTTGGTGGAATTCGAAAAAATCAATACTGTGGTGGCCATCTCGGCCCTGTTTACCATGCTTTACGGCAACATCGTAGCCGTGCAGCAAAGCAACCTCAAGCGAATGCTGGCCTACAGCAGCATCGCCCACACGGGCTATGTCTTGCTGGGCATTATCGCCCTGGAGTTTGGCTTCGAAGCCGTGGTCTTTTATATGTTCATCTACACCCTGATGAACACCGGCGCCTTTGGCCTCATTGGCATGGCAGAGCGGGAGTTTGCCGACACCAACCTCGAAAACTGGCAAGGACTGGGCAAACGCGCTCCCTACTTCGCTGGGGCTTTGGCGGTATTTCTGTTTTCGCTGGCTGGCATTCCCCCTTTGGCGGGCTTTATGAGTAAGTACCAGGTGTTTCTCTCGGCCATTCAGGGCGACTACGTGGCCCTGGCCGTGGTGGGTATCCTCACCTCGGTGGTCGGTGCCTTTTACTACATCCGGGTGATCGTGCAGATGTTTTTTCAGGAAGAAAGCGAAGCCACGGCCCAAGCCAATCTTTCTTTTGCCCGCATTCCGGTGGTCGGCGTAGCCCTGCTGGTGGGCTTGATCATCCTGTTCGGCGTCTTCCCCTCGCTGATCCTCGACCCCATTCGCGATGCCTTTGGTACGGTGGGCATGGAGCTGACGCAGCTTGCGAAATAATCTCCTGCTACCACCACTCCCGGACAGATCCGGGCGAGACACAAGTCAAAAAAAGATCCGGGGCCTCCCACGATCCAATCCAGATCGCAGGAGGCCCCGATTTAGGCTTCCTTCGGGCTCCAAAGGAGATTAGCCGATGGTCTCCAGCACTTGCTGACCATGGGTAGGAGACTTCACCTTTTCGATCACGTGGGTGACTTTGCCTGCTTCATCGAGCAGGAAGGTGGTCCGCAGCAACCCTTCGTAGGTCTTGCCATACATTTTTTTCTCGCCCCAGGCACCAAAGGCCTTGGTCAACTCGTGCTCCGGATCGGAGAGCAGCGAGTAGGGTAGCTCCTGCTTGGTGATGAAGTTTTGCAGGGCCTTTTGCTTGTCGGGGCTTACCCCGAGGACTTCGTAGCCCTGAGCTTGCAGATCCGCGTAGGCATCGCGCAGGCTGGCGGCCTCTTTGGTACACGAGCCAGAGTTGGCTTTGGGGTAGAAAAAGAGCACTACCTTTTTGCCTTTGAAGTCGTGAAGGCTAAGTTCCTGGCCTTCCTGATTGGTTACTTTGATATCGGGTGCGGTGGCACCTACTTCCAGATAGTTTGCCATGAGTTAGGATGCTTGAGTGCGTGGAAAGTGTGAAACGGGGAAAGGAACGAAAAAATTGGAATCCGCATGTTAACAGACATTTCTGTGTGAATGTTTCCTCTATCTTTGGGGGTAGAAACGGCTATTAACTTTAGGTTCGTGTTCCATTTGCCTCGCATTGCCTCTGCTCCGCAAGAGTCTCCCCGCGCTTTTGCTTTCCGCTGGTTGCTTTGGGGGGGCATGACGCTGGCTTTCGGCATGCTGCTGTACGCCGTCCCCCGGGAGGATTTTACCTCGCTGATCGGCTGGTGGGGGGGACTGGTGCTGGGGTATCTGGTGCTCCTCAGGCGGTTGGGCCTGGACCTACGACCAGGGCATGCGGTCCCCTTTTCCGCGCGCTGGGACGCCCAGGCTGCCCGCTGGAGCCTGCTGGTAGGGATTGGTTGGCGGGGGCTGGCGACTGGAGCCCTACCTCCCTGGTCGGATGACTATTTTCGCTTCATCTGGGACGGCAAGCTGTTGGCTCATGGCAAGGATCCCTTTGCCCAATTGCCTCAGGCCATCATGGCCGAGCCCACCCGTGCCGCTGAGCTGGGGCTTACGCCGGAGCTGTTTGCCGCCCTGAATTCCCCAGAATATTACACCATTTATCCGCCCATTCTGCAGGGCATTTTTTGGCTGGCCGCCAGCCTTTCGCCCCATTCTCTGATAGGTTCGGTGTGGGTGATGAAGCTCTTTGTGCTGGCGGCAGAACTGGTCAGCCTATGGTTGCTGCGCGACCTGCTGCGCCGCTGGGAAATGCCACTGCGTTGGGTGGCCCTCTACGCCCTGCATCCCCTGGCGGTGATGGAGTTGTGCGGTAACTTGCACTTCGAGGCCCTGATGATCGCCGCCTTGCTTAGCGCGATCTGGTTGCTGGATCGGCTGGGCAAAGTCGGTTGGTGGGCTTCGAGCCTTAGCCTGGCCGCCGGCGTGATGGTCAAACTCCTGCCCTTGATGCTGCTGCCCCTCATGCTGCGGCGGCTGGGTTTCTGGCGCACCGCGGGTTACAGCGCGGTGGTAATACTACTCACTCTGGGCAGCTTTGCCCTGATCCTCGACTTGGAAACCGTCCGTAACTTGGCGGCCAGCCTTGACCTGTATTTTCACCAGTTCGAGTTTAACGCGAGTGTCTATTACCTGGTGCGCTGGGTAGGGTACGAACTCTATCACCGCAACATCATCGATCAGGCGGGCACCTGGCTGGCCTTGAGTAGCGTGGCGCTAATGCTGCTGTTTGCTTTTTCCGAGCGACGCCCCACCGTCTCAACCCTGCCTGGGGGCATGCTGTGGATCTTCGCCATTTACTCACTCTTCTCCCCCGTGGTACATCCCTGGTACGCGACCACCTTGCTGGCCCTCAGTGTGCTCACCCGTTGGCGCTGGGGGCTGCTATGGGGGCTTTTGCTGCCGCTGAGCTATTTTACTTATCGCACGTCGGCCTACGTCGAAGATCTGCGGCTGACCGCCGTCATTTATCTGGGGGCGCTATTCTGGTTGGGCTGGGAACTATGGCGGGACCACAAAGCTCCCCTCGCCTGACACCTGGGGCTATATTTTGCGTTGGATAGAGGATGCAAGATCATTTTTCAGCACAGGCCTCGGCATACGCGCGATTTCGTCCGGACTCCCCGCAGGCGCTATGTGATTGGCTATTGGCCCAAGGACCTGGTCGCAAAGCCGCCTGGGACGTAGGTAACGGTCAGCTGGCAGTCAAGCTAGCCCAGAGCTTTGAACAGGTGTGGGCCACCGACTCCAGTGAAGCTCAGCTCGCGCAGGCCCCACAGCGTGAAAACATTCATTATCAAGTAGTAAGGGCCGAGAATGCCGACTTTGGTGAGCAACGCTTCGATCTGATCACGGTGGCTCAGGCTGTCCATTGGTTTGAGCGGGAGGCATTTTACGAGCGGGTGCGTAACCACCTACCTCCCGAAGGGCTGATCGCTCTGATTGGCTACCGACTGC
>CAZIVQ010000204.1:0-6786 GCA_964542415.1 uncultured Bacteroidia bacterium
ATTTGGGTGGGCACGGGCATTGGGCTGTTCATTTTTTCTGCTCGCTACCAGCTCGGTGATCCGCTCCTGAGCGCCTATACTCCCCTGAGCGGGCCCCATCCCTTGGCAGGTAGCAAAATCATCAGCATCCGAGAGACGGCCAATGGCAGCCTCTGGATCGGTACCCAGCAGCGGGGCCTTTATCGTATCGACCAGCCCAACCAAGCGCGGCTAAAAGTCGACTCAGTGTACCGGGGCGGAAACCAGCCGGGTAGCCTGCACAGCAACCGCATCAGCTATCTTTACGAAGACCGCCAAAACCGGCTGTGGGTGGGCACTTACAAGGGGTTGCATTTGTACCAGCCCAGCTCGGGCCGCTTTGTGGCCTACCTGGCCAAACTCGGTTCTGAGCAGGCCATCAGCAGCAACATCATCAACTACATCCAGGAAGACCGGCAGGGTCGCCTGTGGGTGGGAACCTCCAACGGGCTCAACCGCATGGAAGCCACGGTCGATGGCCAGGTATGGTTCCGGAAATTTCGCCAGCAAGAAGGCTTACCAAACGACTACCTCCACGCGATGTTGCCAGATCAACGGGGGCATCTCTGGCTCAGTACCAATAAGGGCGTGGCTCGCTTCGATACCGAAACGTTCGACGTGACCGCATTCGGCCCGCAGGATGGGTTGCAGGCCTATGCCTTTTCCGAAGGGGCCGCTTTCCTCAATTCCCGGGGCGAAATGTACCTCGGCGGCATCTATGGCCTGAACCACTTTCATCCCGATAGCATCGGGCTGCAGGAATTTCGGGCCCCTATAGTCCTGACGGGCATATCGGTCAATCAAACCCGGCTCGGGCCGGAAGGGACCATCGGTGAACGGCAGGTGCTGAGCGGGTCCTTGGCGGAGCAGCCGGTGCTTGCGCTCCGCCACGACGAAAATGACTTGGGCCTGCGGTTTGCCGCGCTCAACTTTCGCACCCAAGGCCAGCATCGCTATCGCTACAAACTCGAACCGATGGAGCAGGACTGGACCTTTGCCGGTACCAGGCCCCAAGCCACTTACACCAACTTGCCGCCGGGTACCTACCGGCTGCGCATCCAAGCGGCGAACCACCACGGCCTCTGGTCAGACCAAGAAGCCACCCTGAGCCTGGCTATTTCGAACCCGCCCTGGAAAACCTGGTGGGCCTTTCTGGGCTACGCCTTGGGGCTCGGGGGCCTCTTGAGTTTCTTTCGTTGGCTTACCATTTCACAGTACAAACTCAAAACCCGCCTCAAGGAGTCTCTGTTTCGCCAGGAAAAGCAGCGGGAACTCAACCAGCTCAAGACCCAGTTTTTTACCAATGTGGCCCACGAGCTGCGTACCCCGCTCACCCTGATCCTCGGCCCGCTAGAGGACCTGCTGCAGGGAAAGAACCAGCAGCAGGGAGAAGTCCAGCACCTGCAGCGAATGCATCGCCACACCCGCAAGCTGCTTTCGCTGGTCAACCAACTGATGGATTTTCACAAAGCCGAACATCATAAGCTGGAACTCATGGCTTCCGAGGGCGACGTGGTGGCCTTGGTCAATCGGGTGTGTATGGGTTTCGAAAACGAAGCCGAGCGGCGACAGCTCGACTTTCAGTTTTGCCCGGCGGTCCCTTTTGCGGCGGCCTGGTTTGAGTCGACTAAGCTGGAAGCGGTGCTTACAAACCTGCTTTCCAATGCTTTCAAGCATACCCAGAAGGGCGACCGGATCGAGGTGGTTGTCGTGCGGCAACTTTCTGCCCAAAACGAAAACCAAATCGAAATCGTGGTTAAGGATACAGGAGAAGGCATGCCGCCTGCATACCTGGAGAACATCTTCGACCGCTATTTCCAGGTCACCCACAGCCACGATGGTCATCAGGCAGGTACCGGCATCGGCCTGGCCCTGACGCACGATTTCGTGAAGCTCCACGGCGGGCACATCGAAGTGGAAAGCACCCTCGGCCAGGGCAGTATCTTCCGGGTCATCTTGCCGGTAGGGCACGCCCACTTGCGCCCCGATCAAATCGACCCCAATCCCGGGCAGCCTCAGGTAAAAAAGGTTGCTTTGGGGGAAGCCAACCCTGCGCTTCCAGCAGAGAGCCTGGCAACCGCTGCGCCCATTCTGACTCAGGAGGGGCCGGAAGAAGAACCGCCCACCGTGCTGGTGGTGGAAGACAATGTGGAGGTAAGGGAGTTTATCGTCACCTTGCTGGAAGCTACCTACCGGGTAAGAGCCGCAGAAAACGGGGTGGCTGGCCTTGCCGCCGCCCTCGACCTGATGCCAGACCTGATCATCAGCGATGTGATGATGCCCATGATGGATGGCATGGAGATGTGCCAGGAACTCAAACAGCGAGCCGAGACCTCCCACATTCCCATTCTCATGCTCACCGCCCATACCGACGTAGAACTGCAGATCCAGGGAATAGCCCTGGGGGCCGATGTGTACCTCAGTAAGCCCTTTCGCCCGGAGCTGCTGCTGGCGCACCTGCGCAACTTCATCAATCAGCGCGAGCAGATGCGGGCCTACTACTCGGACCGGCTGTTGTTGCAGCCGAGCAATGTGGAGGTGCCCTCTTCCAGCCGGGAGTTTTTGGAGTCGCTCATCAGCTACGTGGAGGCCCACATGGACGAGCCCGATTTTTCGGTCGAATCGCTGACCGAGGTCGCCGCCATGAGTTATTCTTCCCTCTACCGCAAACTCAAAGCCATCACGGGCCAATCCGTTTCCACTTTTGTGCGGGACATCCGCCTTCAGCGCTGCGGCCAGCTTATGCAGACCGGCGAGTTCAACGTGTCGGAGGCAGCTTATCAAGTGGGGTTCAACGACATCAAGCACTTTCGCAAATGCTTCAAGGACCACTTCGGGGTCATGCCGTCGGCATACCTCAAAGAACATGCGCCCAAGTCTTGACCGTCTAGCCAATGTACTTTGCTGAGTTACCCCCCCTTTCGCCTGCGTCTGGGGGGGTATTTTTGTGGATAAATAACCTAATTATCCCATGATTTCCAGAATTTGTTGGTTGATATTGATACTGGCTTTGAGCTGCGGGCCAGTCCAAAGCCAGGCTTTTTTTGAACAAGAGGCTGAAGCGGGCTTGCTCACCGGCACGGCCAATGCGATAAGCTGCGCGCAAGCTTCGGGGCAGTCCATGGTCCGGGGACTGACCGGCGGCGCAGCCAATGCCGTGGTTTTCCCGGGCATCACCGTGCCCCAAGCGGGTAGGTACGCCCTCCGGCTAGCCTATTATGCCAAGGCTGCCCGCAACTTCACCTATCAAATCAATCAGCGCAGCCCGGTCACCGATTCGCTGCCGCCATCGGGCAATTGGTGCTTCGAAGGGGGGGTTCCCCGCACCCATACTTTCAGCGATTCGCTGAAAGATGGGGACACGCTGCGCTTTTTCGACGGGCCGATCGTCGACTGGTTTGGGGTTGATAGCTTACTCCCCACCGGGGGCCGCGCTCCGGCTACCTTTTACCTCAGCCAAACGGGCGACGACAGCCAAGATGGCCAAAGCCCGGCTACGGCCTGGCAATCCTTGCCCCGGCTCAACGCCACGCCCTTGATAGCGGGCGATTCTGTCCTTTTTCTGGCAGGCGACACCTTACGTGGAGAAATGCTCATCTACGAGAGCAGCGGCTCTGCTAACCAGCCCCTCTTTTTTGGCAAATATGGCCAAGGGCCGCGGCCGGTGCTCGACGGCGACGGCTTCCTGGCGACCCTTCACCTGCGCAACAGCAGCCACCTCCACCTCCAGGACCTGGAGATCACCAACGATGGCGGGCCAGCTCAGCCCGGACAGCCCGAGAACCAGCGGTACGGCATTTTTTTGGAGAATACCTTCAACGATGGCACGGTCTTCACCGGCTTTACCTTTCGCGACCTGAGCTTCCGCAACCTCTTCCCTACCCTGTCGCTCTCAGACGACGACATGGCGGGCATAGATGGGAATGCGATCTTTAGCAGCAATTCGGCCGGCTCGGCTTTTCCCCTTCGCTTCGACAGCCTGCTGATTGAGGATTGCTACCTCACCCGCACGGCCCGACACGCCATCAAGCTGCGATCGGTGGCTAACCTGACCATCCGCAACAATGTGCTCGAACAGATCGGGGGGGCGGGCATCCTGATCGGGGGCAATTGCATCCATGTTTTGGTAGAACGCAACGTCACCGACCATACCGGATCGAGCCTCGACCCGCGCATGGCCGGTCGGGGCAGCGGCCTCTGGACCTTCGGCACCACCGATGTGGTGGTGCAGCACAACCAGTTTATGCACGCCCGCGGCATCAAAGACTCCTACGGCATGCACATCGACTACGGCATGCACATCGACTACGGCAACCGCGACGTGGTCTACCAATATAACTACAGCGAGGACAATGAGGGGGGCTTTGTAGAAATCCTGGGTGACAACGTGAACGTGGGCTATCGCTACAACCTGAGCGTGGGCGACGGCTGGCGCAGCCGGGGCGCCCAAAGCGGCAAGACCTTCTGGCTTTCGGCTTTTGCCGGCAACCAGGGGCCGCTGGGTTCGGACAGCATTTTTGTCTACAACAATACCGTGATCGTGGACCCGGCCCACCAGCCCAATATCCTCATTGTGGCCCAAACCGGCAAGACCCGATTCTACAACAACTTGGTCTACGCCCCTTCGGGCTTCGGTCAAGTAGACATCCAAAACGCAGCGGCAGACAACGACTTCGACCACAACCTGTGGTTTGGTCCCATCCCAGGGCTGACCCAGCAAGGGCAGACTTACCGGGGCCCCAACACCCTCAGCAGTGACCCGCTGCTGGCCGGTCCGCCGGTTAATGACAGCAGCGGTTTCAGGCTTCAGGCTGGCAGCCCGGCCCTGGATGCGGGCCGCCTGGTCTATGACAGCCAGCGAAACGGCGACACGGACTATTTCTATTCCCACGCGGGCCTGGATTACGCCGGTAACGCGGTCCCCATCGATCAAGCCCCCCATGTCGGAGCTTACCAGGGGCCGGGGCTGGTCGGTACCGGAATGCTTACCCCTTCGCGCCGCCTTTGGATCTTTCCCAACCCTGCCCCGAAAGGAGCGGAGATCCAGTTGCGGGCCAACCCCGGCTTTGGGCCAGAGGAGCTGAGCCTGGAACTCAAAGACCTGATGGGAAAAATCTGCTGGCAAGCCCAGAGCCATTCGCCAGACCAGCTTCGCCTGCCTACCGAAGGCCTCAAACTTGGCTACTACTTGCTGTCGGTCGTTTCGGCGCAGGGCCGAAGCAGTAAAAAAATCATGATTTACTGACCGGTTGTAAGGGGGGCAGGGATTGCTCGCCCCCGGCCAGAGACATGCTGCTACTACCCGTAATTTCTTACCTTTGAAACCTAATTAGTCATCTCGTACATGCGTTCTCCTAATCGTCGGCGCGCCCGCTTGCTTCGTACTGCTGAATGGATCACTGCCCTCCTCTTTCTGGTTTTGGTCCTGAGCCTGATTGCGTTGTTTGCCTGATCGACTAGCGGAGAGGCCGGTAGCAGCTATTCCCGCTTGACCAGCACCGCCCAATCTGCTTCGGGCTCGGCGGGCGGTAGCCCCAAACTGACCGTACCACCTCCGGGTACGCTGGCTACTGAACCCAGCTGCAACGCCCCACCTTCCCGCGGGTCATACCATTGCACCGAGAACTCTCCCGCTTGCCTGCCCAGGTCGAGGCTGGCTTCGCCGCCTGCGGGCAGATAGACGGCGTAGACTTCGCCCGCTTTGGCAAAGCCGTAATTTCCTTCCCCACTTACCAGCTCATCGGCGGTTTGCATCTTGGAGAAAGGCAGGTGGGTTTGAAAAAAGGCTAGGGCATGGTGGGTGTAGTCCCACATGCGGTCGCGGGAGCGCCAGTCTTCGGCGTCGAGGTCGTTGTGGGGATTTTCGTAGCCAAAATACCATTCTACCCCAGCTCCACCCGCCATGAGGTTGCCCCAAAGCACTTGCTGGCGGACCAGCTCCTGGTTATTGTCCTCCCGGGCGTCGGGGTCCACGCCTCGGCTGGCTGGCCCGATCTCGTCCAGGCAGACGACCCAGGGATGGCCCGCTTCCGTCGATTCTTTGACCCAAAGCTTGGTGTCGGAATGGGTGTCCAGTGGATTGCCGACCTGGATAGAAGGCCCGTCGAGGTTGGGATCGCCCAGCAAGGCACGAAACTGCGCGTGGCGGAGGCTGTCCCAGGCGTGGGTGTGGATCACCACCAGGTTTTCGTAAGGGTCAGCGGCTTGCATGTAGGCGACCATGGCTTTCTGCTGTTCGAGGGTCTGGCCGTTGGGAGAAAAATTGGCCGGGCCATTTTCCTCGCCCAGGTTCCAGGTCACGCCCAGGTGGTGGCCAAAGCGGGCGATGAGTTCGCGGTAGTAGAGCTTACGCTGCGGGCCGGTGTCGCCTCCGTCCAGCAATTTTTCGTTCTCCGTTTCCTGCGTCACCACGTGCAGCATCAGACCCAATTTATCCATGTGGTCGAAAACGATCTCCCACTGGTCGAGCTTGCTGCAATCGAAGCGGTAGCGCTCCTCGTGGTCGGTGTAGGGCCAGACGTCTTTGCCGTCGCCTTCGATGTTCATGGTGAGAAAATAGACCGAGTTCATGCCCTTGTCAGCCAGGTAATTCAGGGCCCCGATGATGCCCTTGCCTTTGTTGCCTTGCCAGCGGGGATCTCCCTCCTGCCAATCCTGGAGGTGAGGTTCGTAGCGATGCAGGGGCTTGGTGGCATCGGCTTCACCTTCGCGGGCCTTGGCGTCGGAGGTGCGGTAGGTGTCATCGAAGCCTTCGTAGGCGAGAAAATT